>DASYMY010000161.1:0-11996 GCA_036008825.1 Glaciihabitans sp. | reverse complement strand
CTTTCGCCGGCGGCGGCGGAACCCTGTTCCTGGCCGACCAAACAACCGCACTAACCGCGCCGGCAACCGGATCAATTGTCGGCAACGATGCCGTCGTTGACCTGCTCGGCTACGGCAGCTCCAACACCTTTGAGGCGGCAGCCGCGCCGGCGGCATCCGTCTCCACGTCGTTGTCTCGAACCAACGCAAGTGACACCGACAACAACTCGGCCGACTTCACCACGGGCGCGCCCACCCCCACCAATTCAGCAGGCGGTGCCGGCACCGTCACGCCGCCCGCGCCGACACAGCCGCCGGTCGCGGGCGTTCCCGTGCCGATCAGCGCCATCCAAGGCGAAGGCGACACCAGCCCGCTCGTTGGCAGCACCGTCACCGCCCGCGGATTTGTTACCGCGAGCTACCCCACCGGCGGCATTGATGGGTTTTACATTCAAACTCCCGCAACCGGCGGGGAGCTTGATCTGTCTAGCCACACCAGCTCGCAGGGAATCTTCGTCTACTCGCCGGGCACTGTCGCTGGCGTCGCAGTCGGGTCATACGTTGAAGTCACCGGTGAGGTCTCCGAATACTACGGAATGACCCAGCTCTCGGTGGTCGCCGGCGCCCTCAGTGTGCTGCCGGCAACCGATGCGGCCCCAACTGCCGCAGCGGTCGAGTTTCCGAGCGACCCAGCCCAGCGCGAAAGCCTTGAGGGAATGCTGCTGGCACCGACCAGCGAGTTCACCGTCACCGACAACTACGACACCAACTACTACGGATCGGTAGTTCTCGCCCAGGGTGACTCCCCGCTGATCACCCCCACCGCTGTGGTGGAACCGGGCAGCGCCGAGTACACGGCCATGGTCGCCGCCAATGCCGCCAAAACGGTTACCCTCGACGATGGTTCAACACTGAACTACAACTCCACCGACAACCGCAACACCCCACTTCCCTACCTGTCCACCTCAAGCCCCGTCCGGATCGGCGCCGCGGTGAGTTTCACCAGCCCCGTCATTGTGGACTACCGGTTCGACAGCTGGAACTTCCAGCCGCTCACCCAACTGACCGCGGATAACGCGGCCACGGTGCAGCCGGTGAGCTTCGAGAACACCCGCTCTGCCCTGCCCGACAATGTCGGTGGCGATATCACCATGGCCTCCTTCAATGTGCTCAACTATTTCTCCACCACGGGTGACGAGCTCACCGGCTGCACCTACTTCACCGACCGCGCCGGCAACCCCAACACGGTACGTAGCGGGTGCGACGCGCGCGGAGCCGCTGAGGAAGACGATCTGCAACGCCAGCAGGTCAAAATTGTCACCGCCATCAACTCGCTTGACGCCGACGTGGTTTCGCTCGAGGAGATCGAGAACTCCGCAGCCTTCGGCAAGGATCGCGATGACGCTCTCGCCACCTTAACGGCTGCCCTCAACAACGCCGCAGGCTCCACCGTCTGGTCGTATGTGCCATCCCCGGCTGACGTGCCGGCCGCGGAAGACGTCATCCGCACCGCATTTATATACAAATCGGCTGTTCTGACAACCGTGGGGGAGTCGGTCATCCTCGACGACCCCGCCTTCACCGGCAGTGGCCGTGAACCTCTGGCGCAGGCGTTCCAGCTCGCCAATGGCACCGCGGGAAGCGAATTTTTGGCCATAGTGAACCACTTCAAATCGAAGGGGTCAGGAACGGGCGAGAACGCAGATTTGGGCGACGGGCAGGGGGCGTCGAACGCCACTCGTGTTGCCCAGGCAGAAGCTCTGGTTGCCTTCGCGGAGGCCCAGAAGACCAGCACCGGTATCACGCGGGTGTTTTTGAGCGGTGACTTCAACGCCTACCTGATGGAAGACCCGATTGATGTGATCCGCGACGCCGGGTACATCGACCTCGGTTCCACCACGGGGGAGGCCACGTACGCCTATGACGGAGCGATCGGATCCCTCGACCATATTTTCGCCTCCGCCGAAGCCAATGCGGATGTCACCGACGTCGACATTTGGAACATCAACTCGGTCGAGTCCATCGCCCTCGAGTACAGCCGGTACAACTACAACGCCCTGAACCTCTATGAGGCGAACGTGTACCGCTCCTCCGACCACGACCCCATCCTGGTGGGGCTGGACCTCACCGCCGATGTGGTGAAGCCGACACTGCCGGGTAAGGGATGTGGGCCCGAGCGGGCTAACCCCAAAGCGGGGCTGAAGGATGGCCCTAACCCCAACAGTCGCTGGGGAGACCCAACCAAGTCGGCCAACGGCAAGGTGTGGCCAGGCCGTCAGCCTGATTGTGACAAGAAGTAACCCACGGAGGGTGACCTCTATGGCGGTAGCTGACCAGTGTGAAGCCCATCATGTTACGACGAGTTAACACGCTGGACCCCCACAGGTCATGACCATAACGTTGAATCGTCGAAGCAGTGTTTTGTTTGGTAACTAGGGGAGATTTTGTGAAACAGCGTTCGAGGACGAACAATTCGAGGGCCGGATTTGCCGGCGTACTAGGTCTGGCATTGGTTGCAGCGCCCTTTGGTGCGTTGTCTGCATCTGCGGCGGTCGACACGGTTGTAGACATCAACCTGCTCAACATCAACGACTTCCACGGCCGTATTGATGAGAACACCGTCAAGTTCGCCGGGACCGTTGAGCAGCTTCGCGAGGCAGCCGGCGACGCCAACACCCTCTTCCTCTCCGCCGGAGACAACATTGGTGCCTCCCTCTTCGCCTCGTCCTCGCAGCAGGACGTGCCGACCATCGACGTGCTCAACGCGCTGGAGCTTGACAGCTCCGCGGTTGGAAACCACGAGTTCGACCAGGGCATCGACGACCTGACCGGCCGGGTCAGCGACGAAGCCGACTGGAGCTACCTCGGCGCCAACGTTTACCTCGCTGGCACCACCACCCCCGCCCTCGAGGAATACGACATCTTCGAGGTCGACGGAGTGCGCGTCGCCGTCATCGGCGCCGTCACCCAAGAAACCCCCACCCTCGTCTCGCCCGCCGGCATCGCCTCCCTCGAATTCGGAGACCCGGTCGAGGCCGTCAACCGTGTCGCTGACGAACTTATTGCCGACGATCTAGCGGATGTCATTGTCGCCGAGTACCACGAAGGCGCCGGCGCTGGCACTCCCGATGGTGCCACCCTGGAAGAGGAGATTGCGCTCACCGACAGCGCCTTCTCGGCCATCGTCACCGACACCTCCGCCAACGTGGATGCCATCTTCACCGGCCACACCCACAAGCAGTACGCGTGGGATGCTCCGATCCCCGGCGCCGACGGCGAAACCCGCCCCATCCTGCAGACCGGCAGCTACGGCGAGTTCATTGGCCAGATCACGCTGAGCGTTGACACGGCAACCGGTGACGTTACCGCGTACGAGGCAAACAACGTTGAGGTCGCCCTCACCGAGCCCACCAACGAGGTTCTCATCGCCACCTACCCGCGTGTGGCCGAAGTCTCCGTCATCGTTGAAGCCGCTCTCGCGCAGGCCGCTGTCATTGGTAACGAACCCATCGGGTCCGTTACCCAGGACATCACCCGCGCATCCACCTCCACCACCGAGGTGGTTGAAGACCGCGGTGCTGAGTCCACTCTCGGTAACCTCATCGCTGACTCACTCGTTGCGAGTCTCAGCGACCCCGTGTTTGGTGGTGCCGAGATTGGTGTCGTGAACCCCGGTGGAATCCGCGCCGACCTCAGCTACGCTTCCTCCAACATTGGCGAAGGCGATGGAGTAGTCACGTACGCCGAAGCCAACGCTGTACTGCCCTTTGTGAACAACCTCTGGACCACCACCCTGACCGGTGCGCAGTTCAAGACCGTTCTCGAGCAGCAGTGGCAGACGGATGAGAACGGCGAAGTGCCGTCTCGTCCGTTCCTCGCACTCGGCCTCTCTAGCAACGTCAGCTACACCTACGACGCTGCGCTGGCCGCCGGCAGCCGCATCACCAGCATCGAGGTCAACGGAGAACCGATCAACCCGGAAACCGAGTACCGGATTGGGTCGTTCAACTTCCTGCTGCAGGGCGGCGACAACTTCCGTGAGTTCGCTAACGGAACCGACACCCGTGACTCCGGTCTGATCGACCGGGACGCCTGGATTGAGTACATCAGCACCTCCAGCCCCGTTGCTCCGCAGTTCGACCGCCGCGGTATTGCCGTCGCCGGTCTGCCCGCCGAGTCGATTGTGGCCGGCGAGGTTCTGAACCTTGAGCTGACCAACCTTGACCTCACCTCCCTGGGCGTTCCCGCGAACACCCTTGTAAGTGTGTCAATTGAGGGCAGCACGGCAGCGCCGCAGACGTTCCCCGTGGTTGCGGGTGCGGCATCCGTCGCCTTCGCCGTTCCCGCCGACGCACCGGCTGCAGCAACTCTGGTGATCAGCACCCTCGAGTCTGGCGCCAGCGTGAGTGCGCCCGTTGCAATCACCCCAGCGGTTGTCACACCGGTACCTCCCGTCACCCCGGAGCCTGCCCCCACGGTAGAGCCCACTCCGACCGAGGAGCCGACACCCACCCCGGTGCCCACCGAGACCGCTGTCGCAGTTCCTACCCCCAGCTCCACCCCCACAGCGTCGGGAGACGAGCTGGCTAACACGGGAACCGACCCCAACACGGCACTGATGGTGGGAACCATGCTGCTTGTGCTGGGTGGCGTCATCGTGATTGCCCGTCGCCGGGCGATGGCAGGCGAGAAGTAACCTTCGCTTAGTTCGAAATAAACCGCACAACGGCGCTGCTTGTCCCTCGGGAGGAGCAGCGCCGTTGTTGTTCCCGTCGACCTTCGGGAATGCAGGCTGTTGGACACGTGTTTACTAAGATACGAAGTACTACCGTTCCGACGCAGGAGGCAACAAATGAACCGTGTTGAAGGCAAAGTAGCGCTCATCAGTGGTGGAGCTCGCGGAATGGGCGCGTCACACGCAGCCCGTCTTATCGAAGAAGGCGCCAAGGTTGTTATCGGCGACCTGCTCGACGAGGAAGGTGCCGCAACTGCGGCAGCACTTGGCGACAACGCTCGTTTTGTGCACCTCGACGTCACCAAGCCGGAGGAGTGGGACGCTGCCGTCGCCACCGCCGTTACCGAGTTCGGAGGCCTCGACATTCTGGTGAACAACGCCGGAATTGTGAACTGGGGAACCATTGAGGACTACACCCTGGAGCAGTGGCACCTCATCCTGTCGATCAACCTCACCGGAACCTTCAACGGCATCAAAGCCTCTATCCCCGCGCTCAAAGAATCCGGCCGCGGATCGATCATCAACATCTCCTCTACCGCTGGGCTCAAGGGCGTTGCAGCAATTCCTGGTTACACCGCAGCGAAGTTCGCAGTGCGTGGGCTCACCAAAGAGATCGCAATCGACCTCGGCAAGTACAACATTCGCGCGAACTCGGTTCACCCCGGAAACATCCGCACACCCATGACCGATGGTCTCGACACCGACCAGAGCATGGTTCCCCTGCCGCGTATGGGCGAGGCTGCCGAGCTGTCGAACATGGTGCTCTTCCTTGCCAGCGACGAGTCCAGCTTCTCTACCGGATCCGAGTTCGTCGCCGACGGTGGAGAGACCGCGGGAATCGTTCCCCCAACCTCATAAGAACTCCCTGTCACTGGCCCGGGTAGGGAAAGATAAAGGTATGACCGCTGTACGCCCTTCCCGCCGGCCAGTCGAGGGGCGTTTTGTTCGCCTGGTTCCGCTGGAACGCACGGATCTGCCACAACTGTTTACGGCGATCGCGCACCCCATTGTGTTCGCCTCCGGGTTTGGGGGCGGTCCGGCCGGGTACCGCGACACTGTGAGCGAGTTCACTCGGTGGGCCGAGACCGGATTCCAATGGGGCAGCGGCAGCGTGTACGGTATCCGCTTGGTGGGCGGTCCGCACGACGGCCAGCTGGTGGGAACAACCACCATGGGTGACTTTGATGTGGCCAACGAGTCCACCCACATTGGGTGGACAGCATACGACCCGCGCGTGTGGGGTACCCAGGTCAACGCGGAGACAAAGCTTCTCCTGCTCGGATTGGCGTTCGCCTCCGGATTTGGGCGGGTCAAGATTCAGGCCGATGTTCTCAACGAACGCTCCCGCGCCGCTATTGCCGGAATCGGGGCTACCTTTGAGGGCATCGCCCGTCGGGACAAGCGGCGGGCAGATGGAACGTGGCGCGATTGCGCGATTTTCTCGGTCATTATTGACGACTGGCCTCGCGTGAGCGCCCTCCTAGAAGAGCGCCTCGAACCGTACGGGGATCGGCCCGTACTATTTCGCACACCACCTTCGCTGTAAGCGGCAACTCGGAGCGTTCTGCAAGTGCACGCCCGCTAGGGTCGTTATATGGAACTGACCGACCGCCCGCTGGGTGACGATGACCGCGAGCTCCTCGACGAGCTCATCGAAATCCGCCAAAGCATCGACAATATTGACGCTGCCCTGGTGCACCTGCTTGCAGAGCGATTCAAATTCACCCAAAAAGTGGGCCGTTTGAAGGCGGCAGGCGGGCTACCGGCATCCGATCCGGAACGCGAACGTGTACAGATCGCGCGCCTTCGTGGCCTGGCCGCTGACTCCCACCTGGACCCGGCCTTTGCAGAGAAGTTTTTGAACTTCATCGTCGCCGAAGTCATCCATCACCACGAAGCCATCGCGAACTCCACCGAGCGCTAAACCACGTCGCGCCAACGAACGCGCAAAAAGCGGGGCACCCCATCTCTCTGGGGTGCCCCGCTTTTGTGGTGGTGCAGGTGGTCGGCTACTGGCCGACTACAGAGCCGAACCGGTCAGACATCGGGCTGCGGTGAGTGTTGCGCAGTTCGTCGAGTTCAATCGTGAACTGGTCCTGAATTTCCAGCGCCGTGCCATCGGTGACGCCAACACGTAGGACGGGGTAGCCGCGACCCTTGCAGAGTCCCTGGAACTTGACGTCATCTTCGCGAGGCACACTGACCAGAACACGGCCGGTGGATTCGCTAAAGAGGGCGGTGGCCGCGTCGACTCCGTCGCGCTCCATGATCTCGCCCAGCCAGACCCGTGCTCCCACACCGAAACGCAGCACAGCTTCGGCGAGAGCCTGGGCGAGGCCACCGTCGGCGAGGTCGTGAGCGCTGCCGATGAGGCTCTGCTCGCTGCCGGCGGCGATAAGTGAGGCCAGGCGCTGTTCGGCGTCCAGGTCGACAGCCGGCGGGCGGCCCCCGAGGTGATCGTGGATGACCCCCGACCAGGCGGAACCGTCTAGCTCAAGCGCCGTTGTGCCCAGCAGGTACAGGTTGTCGCCTTCGTCCTGCCAGCCGGAGGGGATGCGCTTGGCGACATCACTAATCACACCCAGGATTGCCACAACAGGGGTGGGGTGAATAGGAACATCACCGGTCTGGTTGTAGAAGCTCACGTTGCCACCGGTGACGGGAATCTCGAGCGCCAGGCATCCGTCCGCTAGTCCTTCAACTGCTTTCGAGAACTGCCACATAACTTCGGGGTTCTCAGGGGAGCCGAAGTTGAGGCAGTCGCTGACTGCGACGGGAGTGGCGCCGGTGACGGCAACGTTGCGGAACGCTTCGGCGAGAGCCAGCTGAGCTCCGAGGTAGGGGTCAAGCTGGCAGTATCGACCGTTGGCGTCGGTGGCGACGGCGAATCCGAGACCGGATTCTTCGTCAACGCGCACCATTCCGCCGTCGTCGGGAAAGCTCAACGCGGTGTTACCCATGACGTAGGTGTCGTATTGGTTGGTGATCCAGCTCTTGTCCGAGAGGTTGGCGCTGCCCAGCAGGCGCAGCATCTGCTCGCGCAGCTCTGCGGGGTTGGTGGGGCGGGGCAGGTTCGCGGCGGTGTCGGCCTGCAGCGCGTCAATCCAGGTGGGGTAGGCAACGGGGCGGTCGTAGACGGGCCCATCCACTGCCACCGTGCGGGGGAGGACGTTGACGATTTCTTCGCCGTGCCAGTTGATGATGAGACGACCGGTGTCGGTTACTTCACCGAGCACACTGGTTTCAACTTCCCATTTGTCGACAACCGCGAGGAATCCGGCCAATTTCTCCGGGGTGACGATTGCCATCATGCGTTCCTGGCTCTCCGACATCAGAATTTCTTCTGCCGTGAGGCTCGGGTCGCGCAGCAGCACCTTTTCCAGCTCGATGAACATGCCACCGTCACCGTTGGAGGCCAGCTCGCTGGTTGCGCAGCTAATGCCGGCGGCGCCGAGGTCCTGGATACCTTCCACTAGTTCCTGCTGGAACAGTTCGAGGCAGCACTCGATGAGCACTTTCTCTGCGAACGGGTCGCCGACCTGGACGGCGGGACGCTTGGTGGGGCCGCCTTCAGAGAATGAGTCGGAGGCGAGGATGGAGGCACCACCGATGCCGTCACCACCCGTGCGTGCACCGAACAGAACTACCTTATTGCCAACACCACGGGCGTTGGCCAGGTGGAGGTCTTCGTGCCGTAGAACACCAACAGCGAGAGCGTTGACCAGAGGGTTGGCCTGGTAGACGGAGTCGAAGTAGGTTTCGCCACCGATGTTTGGCAGCCCAAGGCAGTTGGCGTAGAAGCTGATTCCGCTGACAACACCGTGCACAACGCGGGCAGTGTCGGGGTGGTCGATGTCGCCAAAGCGGAGGGCATCCATTACGGCGACGGGGCGGGCACCCATGGAGATGATGTCGCGCACGATACCGCCAACACCAGTTGCTGCGCCCTGGTACGGCTCAATGTAGGAGGGGTGGTTGTGGCTTTCGATCTTGAAGGTGACGGCCCAGCCTTCACCCACGTCGACAACGCCGGCGTTTTCGCCCATGCCAACCATGAGGCTTTTGCGCATCTTCTCGGTCGTTTTCGTCCCGAACTGGCGCAGGTAGTTTTTAGAGCTCTTGTAGGAGCAGTGCTCACTCCACATGACCGAGTACATGGCCAGTTCACCGCTCGTGGGACGACGTCCGAGAATCTCGCGAATGCTCGCGTACTCCTCGGGCTTCAACCCAAGGGCGCCGTACGGCTGCTCCTTCTCGGGAGTGGCAATGGCATTGTCGACGGTGTCAGCGACACCGCGCGACAGAGACGTAGATGTATCGGTCACGAGTGACTTTTCTCCCAGCAGAAACGGATGTCTGACAGCAGGAGTCTACCGGCTGTGGTCACTGGGGGGTGATCTGACTTGGACCTGCGAGCGACGGCGAGGCACTATTAAAGACATGATGAGTTCCAACACCCCCACGCAGACGTCAACAGACGTCTCTCAGCCCGCGGTCCACCGCTGGGTATTCTGGCCAGCGGCCATCATCGTGTTGGGATTTGTTACCTTCGCGATTATTGCCCCCGGCGCTGCCGAGTCACTGTTTAACACACTGCAAACTGCCATCGTGCAGAACTTCAGCTGGTACTACGTGCTGCTGGCAGCCTTGTTTGTTGCCTTCTCGATCTGGATCGGGTTCAGCCGTTTCGGCGGAATCAAACTCGGCAAAGACGACGACGAGCCCGAGTTCACCCTCGTCTCCTGGTTCTCCCTCCTCTTCGCAGCAGGCATGGGCATTGGCCTCGTGTTCTACGGAGTCTCCGAACCACTCAGTCACTTCGCCTCGCCCCGGCCCGGTGTTGAGGGAACAGAAAGCCAACTCGCCCAGCAGGCAATGTCCCAAACTTTCTTGCACTGGGGATTTCACGCCTGGGCCATTTACGTGGTTGTTGGCCTGGCCCTGGCCTACGCCATCCATCGACGCGGACGCCCCGTCTCCATCCGCTGGGCGCTAGAACCGCTGCTCGGCAACAAGGTCAAGGGCGGCTGGGGTAACCTCATCGACGTCATCGCCCTGGTCGGAACGCTCTTTGGTGTTGCCACCTCGCTCGGTCTCGGTGTTCTACAGATCGGTGCCGGTCTCGAAAGCGCGGGACTGCTGGAGACCAATCTCACCGTGCAGCTGATCATCATCGCGGTCATCACCGCAATCACAATCGTTTCCCTTGTCACCGGTGTGGCAAAGGGTATGAAGATCCTCTCTAATTTCAACCTCATCCTTGCCGCGCTTCTGTTGGTATTCGTTTTGGTCGTTGGACCTACCCAGTTCCTGCTGCGTGACTTTGTGCAGTCCATCGGTAACTACCTGCAGAACTTCCTTGGCCTCGCCTTCAACGTCAGCGCCCTCAGCGGCACCGCCGGTGAAGAGTGGCAAGCCGCCTGGACCACCTTCTACTGGGGCTGGTGGATGTCGTGGGCGCCATTTGTGGGCATCTTCATCGCCCGCATCTCTCGTGGCCGCACCGCCCGCCAGTTCGTTGCCGGAGTGCTTCTTGTTCCCACCGCACTGACGTTCCTCTGGTTCAGCGTGCTCGGTGGTGCCGCCATCTTCCGCGAAACCAGCGGAGAGGGTGGTCTGATTGGGCCGAACGGTGAAGTTAACCTCGAAGGCGCATTGTTTGAACTCCTTGGCGATCTTCCCGCCGGAACCGTGCTGATCTTCGGCGCGATCCTGCTTATTGGCGTGTTCTTTGTCACCTCTGCCGACTCTGGCTCCCTGGTGATGGCGATGCTCGCCACGGGTGGGCAGATTGAACCGAAGAACTGGATTCGTGTCTTCTTTGCCATTGTGACCTCGCTGGTCGCGGTAGGCCTGCTGCTCTCCGGCGGCCTGGACGCCCTCAAAACGGCGGCCATCACCACCGCGTTGCCGTTCAGTGTGGTGATGATCTTGATGTGTTGGTCACTCGTGATTGCTTTCGGCCGTGAACGTCGCGCCTACGAACGCGCCGAACGGGCCGTATTGCTTGAGCACATCGGGGACTTCTACGGACTCGAAGTGGATGGCGCCTCCAGCCCAGCCCCTCGCACCGGGGCCATCGCGAAACTGCGCCGCCGGTTCGGCCCAGCACCTGCTACAAAGCAGGCTGTTCCGCTGAACTCAGACGGTACGGCGGTTGCTATTGCTGAACCGGATGAACTCCCCGCTGCAGCTGCGACCGATGCCACACCAGGCACCGAGCCGACTACATCCGCGGACGACCAGCGCTCCAACTAAAAAACGTCAACGCGGCTCAGCATCCCTTGCGGGAGCTGGGCCGCGTTACTTTTTTCGCACTAGCTGAGGTGGGCCAGCGTTTGCCCAATAACGCGGGTAGCTTCGGGAAACGCACCGGGGTTCGCCCCGGCGTAGTTCAGGCGAATAAACGCACCGGCAGGTTCGGCCGGAAACCATTCATTTCCCGAGGCAATGAGTACCCCGTGATCGTCGCACTCGCGAACGACCGTCTCCACGTCGACCTCGTCGGGTAGTCGGAACCACAGGTTGAGCCCACCAGCGGGAACGGCGGTGAGATGGGCCAGCCCCGCATGTTCACTCATGCCGTCGATCAGCAGATCCCGGCGGGAACGTAACTGGTGGCGCAGTCCCCGCAGATGGGTGTGCCAGCCGGGCTGGGTGAGAATGTCCAGCGCGGCCGCCTGCAGGATGCCGCTGACATACAGGGTCGAGGCCGCGCGATCGGCGAGAATCCGCTCCCGGGCGGGCCCTCGAGCGATGATGGCAGCGATTCGAATTGCCGGTGACACGCTTTTGGTAAGCGACCGGATGTAGACCACATGACCCCCGTCGTCTTGAGCGGCGACCGGTCTGGAGTCGGTGCTGATACCAAAATCGTGCGCCCAATCGTCCTCAATCAAAAACGCCCCATTCGCGCGAACCACCGCGAGGACGCGCTTGCAGGTTTCCGCGGACCACTGAGCCCCGGTGGGGTTGGCATAGTTCGGCTGGGCGTAAAAGGCGCGCGCCCCGGTCTCCTCAAACGCGCGCGCCAAGCTCTCCGGATCCGGACCGGCGGGGCCTGACGCAACAGGCACAACCCGCACCCCCGCCTGGGCGGCCGCAAGAATTGCCCCCCAGTAGGTCGGAGATTCAATCAATAGCGGGTGCCCCTCCGTGACCAGTGCCCGAAATATCGAACTCAGGCCGCTCTGACTGCCCGGCAACACCACAACGTCATTCGCCGTTGGTGGTGTGACACCCAGGGGAGTGGCTTCACCCAATTCGGTGGCAAACCAGGACT
>DASYMY010000160.1:0-1817 GCA_036008825.1 Glaciihabitans sp. | reverse complement strand
GTACCCGATATCACTGTTGTTCCGAACTTCGAGCTCGACTGAGCGAGTGCTGTCTTGTGAGGACGTGAGAGCGCGCTCTTTCTCGAGAATCACCGTCGCGCCTGCCTCGTCGTTCAGATGCGTTGCGACCTGAATTGCGTACCGCATCACCGTCCCGATGGCCATCTGCTGCACCCCGGTTTGGTGTGGAGGGTTCACTGCGCCCTCGACCATGAGAGTGCTCCAGTATGTACCGTGAAGAGTCCTGATGGCTGGCACCCGCACGGTGTAGGCGACGGTCATTTCTCCCGATGGCGGAATGATGACGGATCCTGTCGCCGGGGTGATCCACCTCGCATTCGATCTGCCTTGAGAACCAGGGGGGTCGAAATGCGACGTACCGTCAGCGAAGAACGTGTAATCCGACTGATAGATTCGCACCGGCTGCGTCTCGGCCGTGAGGTTCTTTACCACAACCGTCCCATTGTAGGTGTCGCCGGGGGTCGCGGTCTTCTCTTCGACATTGTTTCCGACAACCGAAATCTGCGCACCCACTGCTAACGGCGCTGATACGATCATCACAGCGAATGTGATCGGTGGCACAATCCGGAATTTCAATCGGCGAGGCAACATTCTGTTTTCGGTCGGAGCTCGTTAGGGATAGTTCACGAGCGTGAGTGTTACAATCCGGGTTGACGTCGAGATGACGCCAGCAGAGACCGTTGCGCTTAGTTGGTACTCGATCGTCTTCGTTTGTGGGAGCAGGTTTGTAATGTTGCTCACCACATCCCGCGCGATGTTGTCAAGTGCGACACGGCCGGCGCTCGTTGCTCCAGATGGTGGCACAAGGAGGACAGTCAGGGTCACACCGGCAGGCATGTTGGTGTTGATCTGGGCGGTGACTTTCTTTGGCAGAATTAGGAGCGCGCTGACGGTGTACGTCGTCGAATTGTTCGTCAACGTGGCCGGCTGCGACCCTGCGATTGCGCCAGAAATGGTCATTGTGGCGGGAGTTCCGGTGACGCTCAGGGCCTGGGCGTGAGCATATCGGCTCCCCCCAACGAGGAGAGCGGATGCCACCAGCAAGACCTTCATTGAACCCCCGAGAAGCTTTGGGCCCGCTCAGGTTCCGCCGGAAATCGTGTACGTGACCACCTTCGTAGAAGACGCGACGACACCCGCCGCGGCGGTTGCAGTCAGCTCGTAAGTTGCCGTCATACCGAGCTGCGCTACCTTCGTGATCGCTGTAACGAGGTCGACCGCGACCGTCCCAAGCGATGTCAGCCCGGCGCTCGTCGCGCCACTCGGCGCCGCAAGGTTGACCAAGAGCGTGAGCCCCGTCGGCATCGCCGTGGGAATGCTCGCCGAGATCTTGGCGCCGGTCTGGTTAGTGGTGACCGCCCAGGTGCTCGATGCATCCGTCGCGGCGGAGGGCTGGCTGCCCGCTGTGGCGGTCGTAACCGTCACCGACGGCGAGCCGGTCGCGCTGATCTGATTGATCGCAGTGACCGCGAAAGTCACGGTCTGTGTAGCGGTTTGTGCGGACGCGAGCGTGGACGAAATGCCCATAGTAAGCGCCAGGACAGGCGCGAAGACCAATGCTCTCATTGCGAACTCCAGGTGAGTATCTGGTTGCGGCCTACACCAAGGACCGCGAACCGGCCATCACAGAGATCGAAAGAACAATCACATTCTTTTTGAGCCTGAACGGT
Organism: Glaciihabitans sp.; assembly: GCA_036008825.1. Classification (GTDB taxonomy): domain Bacteria; phylum Actinomycetota; class Actinomycetes; order Actinomycetales; family Microbacteriaceae; genus Glaciihabitans. Next base: position 126 of record DASYMY010000160.1, on the reverse strand, counting down.
GTGCGGATGGTCACCAGACCCATACCTGCAGATCGGTGATGGCCTCAGGAGCCGTAAGGTAGACGCGGGGGGTGCTCAGCCGTCACGCGCGCCAGGCAGTCGAATCGTCCGCGTGACCGCCGGCAG
>DASYMY010000159.1:0-3400 GCA_036008825.1 Glaciihabitans sp. | reverse complement strand
CGAATATGCCGCATTGACCCGGCGGATGGGAACGGAGCCGCTGCGCTTTGACCCGGACGGTACCGGCACTCATTTCAACTTGATGGATCCGCTCATAGTCCGCGGTACTGGCCTGCAAGGCCAAATGCTGCTGATCAACGCGGTGGCGCGCATTGCCCGCAACGACATTCCCGCCACCGAGTGGGAAGAAAAAGCCACCCGCTACGCGCTGCAACAGTTGTTCGCCAAGTTCGACTCCGGCAGGGCGGCGACCACCACCGACCTGATGCCCTACTTGGGCAAGGTACCGAGTGATGAAGAACTTTCGGACGCGGCGCGGGAGAGATTCCACCAAGCGGGCCTATCTATCCGATTCGGCCTGGAAAATCTGCTTGATACCTACTCCGGTGTCTTCGACGGTGAAACCAGCAAAGAGGTGGATTTGAACCACAAGCTGACCACCTTCGATGTGTCCCAACTTCCCGATGACGGCCCCGCGATTCCGACAGTGATGGCGATCGGCAATATGTGGCTGATGGGGAGGCTGAAGGAAGAGCGCGGATTCATCACCAACGTGGTCTACGAAGAGGGCTGGCACATGATCGGTGGCCCCTCAGCCCGACTGGTGAAGTCCAACCAGAAACTCTCCCGCAGCCTCGGGATCTCCAACGTGTTCGTCATGCACAAGGGAACCGATATCCCGCCGGAGTCTCCCGGATACACCGTCGTGCAGGAAGCACAAACGGTGTACGCGTTCCGCCAGGACCGTGAAGAGGACGCCCGCTGGGCGCAGCAAACGTTCAACTTCGCCCCCGACACCGTGGGCACGCTGATGAACCTGAACCCGGGTAACTGTGTCTTCAAATACGGCTCTAACCCGGAAACGCATATGCGTCATATTCGTTCCGACTGGGAAACCGAAGTCACTGACACGGACGAGGCCATGACGGCCGGCGGCCTGAATACCTAACGGCCACCACTATGGGCAAGGGGATCCTGTGGACGTTCATCAGCGCGGTCACCGTTGTGGCATTGGTGGCGGTCTTTATCATCACCGGCGGTGGGTCTCTTCCGCCTGCGGTGTGTGCTGGATCGGTGGCTGATGCGAAAGCAGCCGCCTCGTTGCCGGCGGTGGAGGGGTATTCCGGCGATCAGCTCGTCAACGCGGCGCAAATCGTGAATGCGGGAGCGGCCATTGGTGTGGACTCGCGTGCGCAAACAATCGCAGTAATGACGGCCATGGGTGAATCCTCGCTCAAAAACATCGACCACGGCGATGTGGTTGGTCCGGATTCGCGTGGCTTGTTCCAGCAGCGGGCAAGCTGGGGAACCTACGCCGACCGGATGACCCCGGCCACTGCAGCGAGGTTCTTTTACGAGCGTCTGGTGAAGGTGCCCGGGTGGGACACTCTGGCGCCCACCGCTGCCGCTCACGCGGTGCAACGCAACGCCGACCCGGGCCACTACACGGCGTATTACCCGGCCGCTCAAGCGGTTGTCGCAGCGCTCAGCACAGGCAATAGTGCCTGTGGGGGCACGGTTATCAGCGCCGATGCGCAGCAGCTCGCGGTGGCTTTAGTTGAAAAACTCGACGCCGGAAAAATTGCGGGCCTGACCCCTGACCACATGAAAGAAATACGGTGGATTGCCGCCGGCGAAGTGCACGAAAACTGCGGTATCAACCTGGCCGTTTTGCAGATCATCACTATCGCGGCGAACACGTTTGAGCGCATCGGGATCTCCGACATTAACCGGCTGTGCACCAACCAGTTTCTGGGCAACCCCAATTCGTCGCACTGGGCTAACGGCGGCGGCCACGCGGTGGACTTCTACTCCTTCAACGGGATCCCCACCACCGGTGCTGACCCGCACGCACTCCAACTACTGGGCATCGTGGGGCCGATGATGCCGGAAGGCTCCGCCGTGGGACAGGTCCAGTGCCGCAGCACCGCCGGGGTGGCGTTGGTGCTGGATGGTGTGGACCAATTCGATGACACCTGCCACCACCTGCACATGCAAGTGGCCTCAACGAACACAGCGCCGCTAAAGGCGATGGTCTCCCCATGAGCACCACTACCTCGATTGCCAACCTCTGCAACGACACCTGGACTGTGAGTAATCTCGGCTGCGGGATTATTACCCAGTCGCTCTGGCTGGCTGAAGAGCTGCGTCTGCACACCGAACAGATGAGCGCGGTGTTGGAAGAGCCGGTGACGGTGTCCTACCAACTAGACGGAGTGGATATCGACGCGGACCTGCACGAGGTCCGCGAGGTCCTGTTGTGGCTCCAAGAGCACTACCGTGTCGCGAAAAGGTATGACGCAAACGCCCGCCCTGCCCGGTACGCACTACTAACGCGTTTGGCGGAGAGCCGGGTGATGCCCTCCGACATGGCAGCAATCCTCGGCGTGAGTGCTGTGTCGGCCGAACGCTTCGCGGGCAGCGAGCATGAAGCCCGCCTTGCGCGAATGATTTTGCACCGTCTCCGGACAGGCCAAGTGAAGGGACCAGCTATGGACACCGCAAATGACGGAGATCTATCGTGAATACCAATTGGCGGGGAAACGTCCTCACCGCAGTGCTGTTAGTGCTGATCGCGGCCGGGCTGCTTGTTGCTGTCCATGCGGGAGCGGCGCTTACCCCCACCGGGGTGAGCTACCCGTGGAATCCCGTTGCATTGCTGGGGGACTTCCTCCTCCGGGACGCCCCGTGGCCGCTGGCCGCGACGTGGACCTCCCTGGTCGCGGTCGTATTGGCGCTGAGCTTGTTCATGGCGCTGTTGGTGTGGCGCGCCCGCCGGGCCTCCACTAAACGAGCGAACACTGCCCTGCGATTCATGGCCACCAAAACCCAGTCAGCGGTGCTCCGCCGAACCGCACGCCGCAAAGAGGCCGCGCAGCTGCACCCGAACCAGGCCGATCTTCCTCCGGGGGAGCGGGTGGGGCAGCTGCTGGGTAATGGGCAGAAGTGGGTGTATCAGGGCTGGCGTGACCTCGGCGTTTACACCTTCGGCACCGGCCGCGGTAAAACCAGCGCACTCGTTATCCGGCACATGATCGAAGCTCCAGGGGCAGCAATTATGACGTCCAACAAAGTCGACGGAGTAGCCGAAACCCTAGCCGGACGCAGCGACCGGGGCGCTCACTACGTTTTCGACCCATCCCGCATCTACCGCCGCGAGACAGAACCGGATTTTGTCTTCAACCCACTCGACTACATCCACAGCGCAGCGGACGCTCGCGAGCTGGCCGAAATCTTCGAAGCATCCACAAAGAAAGCCTCCGACCGCGGGGAAGACGCCCAGTTCGATGAATCAGGCCGCAACATGCTGGCGTACTTCTTCTACGCCGCCGCCCTCGACCACCTCCCACTGTCACAGGTCTACGGATGGATTGCCCGGGCCAAAGGGCAAACCGTTGTC
>DASYMY010000158.1:0-1604 GCA_036008825.1 Glaciihabitans sp. | reverse complement strand
CGTGACACCTTCTGCGCGACGGGTTTTTACCATCGCTCCGGCGTTCAGGGCAACGGTGCGGGCGAGGTCAAGAAGTTCGCGGCTCATTCCTTCACCCTACCCATGCACCCGTGCCGCCTAGAGAACTTGATCGTCTCGGTGTGCGCCATAAAAGTCGGACTGCTGCTGCATCAACTCCCGCATTGACGTACCGGACGGCACCCCATACACGGTGCCCACGAACCCCAGCCCTTTCTGCACGGCCCAAATTTCGTCGTGCTTGTCAGGCGAGAACAATTGCGCAGGATCCCCCACCGCAACCCAACCAATGGGAACAACCTCACCGGCAGCGAGCGTCGTATTCACCTGCACAACGGCATTGATCCGCACTTCGGCGCCGTCACCGATACGGCTGCCCGGAAACAGCGATGCTCCCGTCGCCACGAACACCTCGTCCCCCACCACCGCACCGTTAATGTGCGCGTGCGGGCCGACCATCACACTGTGCCCAATCTGGGCCGGATGCGCCTGACGCCCACGAACCAGCGCGTTCTCCATCACCACGGTGTTCTCGCCAATGCTGATACTGCCGTCTTCGGCGCTCAGCACCGCCCCGTGCAAAATGCGCGCTCCCGCCGCTATACGCACGTCTCCCACCACAACGGCGGTCGGTGCCACAAACGCAGACGGATCAATAGAGGGGCGGATGCCACGGTGCTCGACAATCATGCTCCATGGTGGCACTGACCCTGCGATGCGCGATACACACACAAAAAACCTCGAAAACATAAGAATTTTCGAGGTTTTTCTCTGGTGGCAAGTGAGGGATTCGAACCCCCGAATGCGATGCAGTCTGATTTACAGTCAGATCCCTTTGGCCGCTTGGGTAACTTGCCAGAGCGCTTCCGACCACGTGTGATCACCTGACCAGAGGCGCTGAACAAGAATACAAGGTGTTCGAGGTGTTAATGACCACTTCCGGGGTTGGATCTAAAAATCCTTGGTCGCACTAAGATCGGGGTGCCAAAGGAGGTGAAGCATCGTGCCAGGAATTGACGAGGTTGCGATGCTCGCCGGTGTGTCAACCGCGACGGTTTCCCGGGCGCTGAACGGCAAAATGTCGGTCTCAGAGGGCACGCGCGAGAAAGTTTTGGCAGCGGCATCCGCTTTGGGTTATGTCGTGTCTTCGAATGCGTCCAGCTTGGCGACAGGGCGCACAAAAAATGTGGGCGTGGTCATTCCGTTCCTCAATCGGTGGTTCTACAGCTCCGTTCTGGAGGGCGCTGAGTCCGCATTGCTGCGCCGCGGCTACGACCTCACCCTCTACAACCTGGGTGGTGGAGCTGAGGAACGGCGCAGTGTTTTTGAGCACTTCCTGTTGCGCAAGCGTGTCGATGCCGTCATCGCGATCTCGCTGGAGCTGACCCCCGCAGAAGTCAGTCGCCTGTTGGCGCTGAATACGCCAACTGTGGGGGTGGGAGGCCCGATCCCCGGCGTGCGCACACTCAGCGTCGATGATGTGGCAGTGGCGCGGCTGGCGACCGAACATCTGCTACAGCTCGGACACACGGTTGTCGCACACATTGGCGGTGACCCCGATTCGGAGCGTGACTTCCACCTGCCCA
>DASYMY010000157.1:0-5734 GCA_036008825.1 Glaciihabitans sp. | reverse complement strand
GTTCAAACCTGCCGACGAGGTTGTTGTTACCTTCACGCAGGGAATCCCCACCGCACTCAACGGCCAAGCGGTTACCCCACTGCAGGCTGTTGAGATGCTCAACGAGCTCGCTGGCAAGCACGGTGTCGGTCGCATCGACGTTGTCGAAGACCGCCTGGTTGGCATCAAGAGCCGTGAGGTTTACGAGGCTCCCGCAGCGATGGCACTCATCGCAGCGCACGAAGCCCTTGAGTCCCTCACCCTTGAGCGCGACGTTAACCGCTACAAGCGTGGGGTTGAAGCTGAGTGGTCCAACCTGGTCTACGACGGCCTGTGGTTCTCGGGCCTCAAGCGCAGCCTCGACGTCTTCATCGACGACACGCAGAAGTACGTCAGCGGAGACATCCGCCTGTCACTTCAGGGTGGTCGTGCAACGGTGACCGGTCAGAAGAGCGAGCAGAGCCTGTACGACTTCAGCCTCGCAACCTACGACACCGGCGACACGTTCGATCAGTCGCTGTCGAAGGGCTTCATCGAACTGTGGTCGCTGCCGAGCAAGATCTCGGCGCGCCGCGACCAGAAGAGCTAGTCACACCCGCTGACGGAATGTGCGGCACACCACCACCAACGTTCACGTTGCGAAAGATGCGCCGCACATTCCGCTAAGCACAGGTTTTACCCGAATACAAAGGAAATTGAGTTTGTCGAAATCGGATAGCGCAGGAGCCCTCTGGGGCGGTCGGTTCAGCGACGGGCCGTCTCCCGAACTGACTCGCCTGTCGAAGTCAACTCATTTCGACTGGCAGCTGGGCCCCTACGACATTGCCGGCTCAAAAGCCCACGCTCGTGCTCTCGCGGCAGCCGGCTACCTGGACGCTGATGAATTAAAGCGGATGCTTCGCTCCCTCGACCAGCTCCTTGACTCGTTCCTTGACGGCTCATTCGCGCCGCTCGATAGCGACGAAGACGTTCACTTCGCGCTGGAACGTGGCCTTATCGATATCGCTGGACCGGAGTTGGGCGGGAAGCTTCGCGCCGGACGCAGCCGCAACGACCAAATCGCCACGCTTGTGCGCATGTACCTGCTCGACCACGCCACCTCGATCGGTCACCTGCTTCTGCAGCTGATCGACGCCATCGGTTCACAGGCCGAAGCGCACAAAACGCACCCTATGCCGGGTCGCACTCACCTCCAGCATGCCCAGCCCGTTTTGCTGGCGCACCACCTTCTTGCCCACGCCTGGCCATTGGTGCGCGACCTTGAACGGCTTCGTGACTGGCGTGTGCGCGCCTCGGCCTCTCCCTACGGTGCTGGGGCCCTCGCAGGAGGCGCTCTGGGTCTCGACCCAGAGTTCATCGCTGCCGAACTGGGCCTTGGATCTCCCACGGAGAACTCCATCGACGCCACGGCCAGCCGCGATGTGGTCGCCGAATTTGCCTACATCGCGGCGCAAATTGGTATCGACGTGTCTCGCTTTGCCGAAGACATCATCATGTGGGCCACTCGTGAGTTTGACTTCATCCGCCTGCACGATGGATATTCCACCGGCTCGTCGATCATGCCGCAGAAGAAGAACCCTGACATTGCGGAACTCGCGCGCGGAAAATCGGGCCGCCTGATTGGCAACCTGAGCGGACTACTCGCGACCCTCAAAGGCCTGCCCCTGGCGTACAACCGTGACCTTCAAGAAGACAAAGAACCGGTATTTGATTCAGTAGAAACCCTTGAGGTTCTGCTGCCAGCGTTTACGGGGATGGTCGCAACTTTGCGATTCAACACCGAACGGATGGCGGAGCTCGCTCCCCAAGGATTTTCTCTCGCGACGGATGTCGCTGACTGGCTAGTTCGCCGTCACGTTCCGTTCCGTGAGGCACACGAAATCAGTGGTGCTTTGGTGCGCTTCTGCGAGGACAACAGCCTCGAGCTCGACGAGCCGACCGACGAGCAGTACGCCGCAGTGTCCGTTCATCTCACCGGCGATGTGCGCTCGGCGCTCACGGTTGCAGCGTCTCTCGAAAGCCGAAGCGGTGTCGGCGGAACTGCGCCCGAGCGGGTAGCGGAGCAGCTTACCCAGTTGACCGCACGTGTTCGTGAACTCGACCCCAGGAGGCAGCTGTGACTTTACGCGGTGATAAACCCACCCGTCCGCCCATGAAGCCGACAACTCTCCGGATCGTCGTCGGCGTCGCGGTGGCAGTGCTTATTTTTGTAGGTGTCGTTCTCGCCGTTAGCGGCCAGAGCTTCTTCTAACTGGCCACACGCGATGGACTTTGTTCCGCTCGAGCGGTCCGCGCTCGTGGGTAACTCGGTGGAGGTCGCACCGACCCTGCTGGGTGCAAGGCTTACGCTCGGCCCGGTAACGGTGCGGATCACCGAAGTTGAGGCCTATCTCGGCGCAGATGACCCCGGCTCGCACGCCTTTCGTGGTCTCACCAAGCGCAACTCAACCATGTTCGGCGAACCCGGGCATCTCTACACCTACTTCACCTACGGCATGCACGTGTGCGCCAACGTCGTCTGCTCACCCGAAGGGGTGGGACACGGTGTTCTGTTGCGTGCAGGGGAAGTTACTAATGGAGTGGAATTGGCGCGAGCCCGTCGGCACACCAGCAAAATTGATGCTGACCTCGCTCGTGGCCCCGGTCGTCTTGCTGTGGCAATGGGGATCACCCTCGACCACAATGGCGAAGACCTCCTGGATGGCCCGTTCACCCTTGAGCTGCCGGCATCCGCCATTGAATATCAGCAAGGCCCGCGAACCGGGGTTTCCGGTGATGGCGGCACCGACAACTTCCCCTGGCGGTTCTGGATTCCGGGGGACCCAACCGTCTCACCGTATCGACGGAGCACTCCTCGCCGTATCGTCAGGTAAAGCGTTCGACGGCTTGTCCGGTAATCACTGCGCGGGGGCTACATCGTCCAACGCCCGAAGAGTTTCGTCCGCCCACGCAATGGTGGCGTGCGCGGCATGTTCTCCGGCGGAGATGGTGATTAAAAAGTAGCGCTCGTGTTCGCCTTGGTTCCCATCGCTTGCTTCCACCCGAGCCCCCGCGAGGTAAACCAATTGGTCTTCAGCCTGCTGGCGGGCGTCAGACACTAGGCGACGGCAGGCATCCGCTCCCAGAACGGAGCCAAAAAAGAGACGAAGCAGCAGACCGTTGCGAGGAGTGGCTGGCGTTGGAGGGGCACGCAAAAGCTCGACCAATTTCGTATGGCCAGCGGGGGTGAGCCGGTAGCTCGAGGAATCGGTTCGTCCGGTGGTAATGCCGGTCTTTTCCACAAGCCCATCGGTGGTTAGACGCGCGAGAGCGGGGTAGATCTGGCCAAAGCTCTCGCTCCAAAAGTGACCCAGATTGCGCTGGATTTCATTGCGCAAAACGTACCCGGTCATGGGCTCAATACTGAGCGCCGCCAGGATGGCCACATTGGTTTGAGATTCTCTTGCCATGACCAAACTATATCTGTTAGACATACCTTTGTATCTAGCAGATAGGGAGGGTGCGACTGTGAGCGTCATTGTGAGTAAACCGACAACACCGGTAATGGGTCGATACGCTTCAGGCCTTGCCGCTGGGCTTCTTATTGGGCTCGTTGGGTTTCAATTGGCTTTGGCTTTCGGGGCTCCTTGGGGCCGTGCGGCGTATGGGGGAGCGACCGAGCAGCCGGGCCTCGAACTTCGTGTGAGTAGTGCGGTGGCTTCCGTACTGTGGAGCGTCGTCGCGCTCGTTATCCTTCGTCGCGGTGGGCACGGCGTGCCAGGGGTTATTCCACGACCAGCGCTACCTATAACGATGTGGATTGTGGTTGCTTTGCTAGCGGTTGGTCTCGTTCTCAACCTCATTACGCCGAGTGAGCTCGAGCGAATGATCTGGGCACCAGTGACCGCTGTCCTCCTGGTTGCCACTATGGCCACCGAACTTTCTGCACGCAAACACCGCTGATCCTGGCTGACGGCAGCGGCAACAAAGTCTTACCCGTGAGGGATTCTTCAGACTAGATCGTCAGCATAATCAAGGCGCCGGCGGCGCAGGCCCAGGTGATGCTCACGAGTGTGCCTATGATGAACCGCTCGCGCGCCTCGGGGCTATCAAGTTCAGAGAAACGGCCAAGTCCCTTGATGGCCACGATGACGGCCAGACCTTCGAACTGCCCGGACACTATGCAGCCCAGTACGGCAATGCGCTCAAGATATCCAATCGTCGCGCCACCGCGGAGAACTTCCTTTTGCACTCGGACGGTGGCGTCCTCCGCCGAGGTTACGGTGAAGATGCCACCGTGAAGTCCGGTTCGCACACTGTTCTTCTCCGCGAGACCCAGAATGAACAACGTCAGCGGGCTGCCGGCGGTGGCCCCCAACGCTCCTATTCCGAGCGCAACCAGTGAGGCGTACACAGGGTGCGGGGGAGCGACATCAAATCCGAGCGCATACGCCAGCAAACCCACAAGGACAGGGCTGGCTGCCGCAGCACCCAACACCGGAGTTTTGATGCGCGCCGACACCAAGGTCAGGGCGATGGCAACAAGCATCACCACAATCGCGGCGGTCCATAGAGTGAAGGAAAGTCCAAACATTAGGTGTCAGTCTCTCCCACACCACCGACGGTGTCGAACTCTTTCTTTTGTACGACCATCACTGGGCCGTATCCGCTTCGCCAATAAGCTGCGCTAGGGGAGCGTGGGCAGACAATTCGATCCGTATGCCCGCGGCCCGCGCCCGCTGACTTGCCGCCTGCGGCGTGATTCCCAACCGTGCAGCGGCATCCGCTTGGGTCAGTCCTTGTTCAAGGAGGTCGTACAGTTGCCAGCCCTCGTCGCTGCGGCGCGATCGCACAAAAAGCAGCAGGTCCATAAGGGGAGCGATGTTATGGGCCGGTTCATGAGCCTCATCAATAACGAGACTGAAACGGTGCTGTTCTTTTTTTGCGCGGATGACTGCTGCCCGGGCCGCGACAAACGCCGGGCCAGACGCCTCCCGGGTGTTCGCTGGCAGGGGGGTGCGCACCGCCCCAATGCCGCAGCCAACACTCCACTGGTTTGTGCGAAGCAAATCCAAAATTATGGTCAGCGCAACACGAGGGTCCTGCACGATCGCCTGGATCTCGTCTCCAGCATTTCTATCGACGGGCAGCGCGAGGCTATCGGCGTAGCGGTCATTGAGCCGGTCAACGGTGCTGCCGGCGAGATCCGTTCGGTGTGTGCTGTCGATTTGGTCAGCGGTAACCACAATCATGTATATCAACTCTCTAGGCTTGATCTATGCGTCATCAAGTCTAGAGACCTGATGGATGTCCGGTCAAGCCGTGGTCCTTGCTCCAGAGGAGAAGTGTTGTGTCCGATAACCTGTATTCCGTGTCTGTCACTGCATCCGAAACTTTTGCCCGCCAGAGCAACGACTCGTCGTTCGCCGATCTCTGGGAGGAGCTGCAGTGGCGTGGCCTAATTCATGTCTCGACCAACGAAGATGAGCTGCGCGCTCTTCTTGCGGGCCCGCCGATTACCTACTACTGCGGCTTTGACCCCACAGCGCCCAGTTTGCACCTTGGCAACTTTGTGCAGCTGATGCTGATGCGCCGACTGCAGCTGGCCGGACACCGTCCACTTGGGTTGGTGGGGGGATCCACCGGTTTAATCGGCGATCCTCGTCCAACGGCGGAGCGCACTCTCAATACTCCCGAGGTGGTGGCCGAGTGGGTTGGATACCTGCAAAGCCAGGTAGCTCGGTTCCTGAGCTTCGAGGGCGAAAACGCAGCGCGT
>DASYMY010000156.1:0-1676 GCA_036008825.1 Glaciihabitans sp. | reverse complement strand
AGGCTCCATTGTGGCGGAATGTCGCTGAAGCGGGGCTGAAGCAGACGCGGCTGCCAGTGCGCGAGCAGCTTTCAGAAGGCCGTACTCTCGAAGTACCGCAATCATCGGCAATTTCGTCCCCGCAAAGAGGCCCCCATGCTCCAAGGCTCCCGCACGCCCGGCTGCTTGACCCCGTTTGTTCGGCGCGCACTCGCCGCCGTTGGAGCCGCCTCAGTGGCCGCGTGTGTTCTCACTGGCTGTGCCGGATCAGCCACACCAGTGGTCGCAACGCCCACCAGTAGCGCAGCCACTGCCGATCTTCCTCTCGTTTTCGGGGCGTTCACCACGGCCTTAGAAGAGCCGTGGGACAGCGCCATCCACGCGGCCTTAGAAAGCGCCGAAGCGGATGGACTCATCCGGTACGAGCATGCCGACCAGCTGGGTCAGTCCAACGACCTGGGCACCGCGTTACGCGAAATCATTGCGAGCTCAGACCCAGACATCATCATGGGAGACGCCTTCGCCGCCGAGGAAGCGGTACGAGCGGTGGCCACAGAGTTTCCCGACATCGCTTTTGCATTCGGCTCGGCCGGTAGCGAGCAAGCCCCCAATTTCAGTGTTTTCGACAACTGGATGCACGATCCGGCCTACCTGGCCGGAATGCTCGCAGGGGGTCTTACCCAAACAAGCACCATTGCGGTAATTGCTGCCATGCCAATTCCTGAAGTAAACCGCATTGTGAACGCGTTTATTGCCGGGGCACAACAAACCGGCCCCACCGCGACAGTCACCGTGTCCTACATCGACTCCTTCTATGACCCTGAGGCCGCGAAGAAAGCCGCCGATGCCGCGATTGCCAATGGTGCAGACGTGGTCTTCGCTGAACGCGATGGAGCGATTGTCGCCGCCCAAGAAAGCGGTTTGCCTGCGTTTGGAATGATGATTGACCAACAGGCGGATGCCCCCGACTATGTGGTGTCCTCCCTGTTGTGGAACCTGAAACCCACCATTGAGGCGATAGTTACCGATGTCGAAGCGGGAGAATTTGTCGCCAGTGACCTCGCCGAGCTGTCGTATATGGCCAATGGGGGCAGCTCACTTGCTCCCATCAACCCGAACACAGCCTTCGGTATCCCTGCGGAGCTTCTCAGCGAAGTCGAGGCGGTACAAACGGCCATTTTGGACGGAACCTTTATCACGCCAATCAACGATGAGGCGCCCGCCGAGACCACAACGCTGACGGACTGATTCGATAATCTCCCCCGTACGGCGGTGGTGCAGAATTGTGCGCTCGCTAGGCTCGACCTGTGAAACGAATACTCCTCGCCATTGTTGTCGCTACGGGAATTACCGTGGGAGGCGCTGCCCCAGCCTTTGCGGGCGCCGCGGCGGTGACATCCGCTCCGGTTAGCGCTTCGTCTGTGTCCTCAGAACTGGCGGTGCTTCGGCACAGTGTCGACGACTTCAGCTTCGAGTCATATACCGCCGACTACTACCTGAGCCGGGCCGATGATGGCACGTCGCAATTGCAGACGGTTGAGACCTTTGTCGCGCAGTTTCCTGACTTCGATCAGAACAGGGGAATCCTTCGGGCGATCCCACTCGATTACGACGGTGTCGAACTGTCGCCTGAGGTGGAGTCTGTTGTCGACGCTTCCGGTGAGTCCGTCCCGTTCGAGGAAGACACCGACGGCGGG
>DASYMY010000155.1:0-2073 GCA_036008825.1 Glaciihabitans sp. | reverse complement strand
GTGCAGCTAGAGCACACGTGGAGCACAACCGCGAAGGCCGATGGACGGATGCCGTCACGGTCTGCGGTGTCATCAGCCAACCCGGCATGATGACCAGCCGTGCTACTCCGACTGGCTTACCTGGGCATGACCAACACGTTCGCCTTACTGCGCCTACTGCCGATGAGCGACCGGGACAAGAACGTGGAGATCCTGGCGCTACGCCACCAGATCACCATCCTGGAACGCCAACTGGGCAAGGCTCGGCCGCGGTTCTCCCCCGGCGACCGAGCGTTGCTCGCCTCACTGCTACACCGCATCCCGACAGCGGCGCTTCGTCGGTACCAGCTTCTGGTACGTCCTGAGACAGTGTTGCGCTGGCACCGCAGTGTTGTCGATCTTGCGGGACGCGAAAAAACTGCTATCTGATCGCTGATATAGTATTTTCTCAACTTGTCTCCGGCGGGTGTTTGGCAATGGCGTCAAGGAGTGCTTGGTGGGTCAGGGCTCGATATTCCATCTCATCCCTCAACTCCGGCGGGATGCCAGGGACATGGGTGCCGTGCGCGGAGGTCGGTTCCGCGGATCGTCGCACACCTTCTTTGCAACGGTCACTCGCTCGGATGATAACCTCCGGTGCGATCTCAGCTGGCCAACCGACTACGAGGTAGTCTTCGCCGGAGTCGTTCTGGACAGCATCGTAATGAAGGTCCCGACCACGCGCGTGCACCCGAAACCGGTAGCTTCCCGGCCCCTGAGAACTCAGCAGCGGTAGCGTCGTGACTGGCCCATACGTGTATGATTCCACCCTCAGTTCACCGTATGCGGAGAACACGCTGATTTCGACGATCTCGTCCCATGGGCCGGGGTCGACCTCGACAGGTGGCGCGGTATCCGCGATGGCCGTCACACGCACGTATCCAGTGCTGATGCCGGTATGGACCACTGCGCCGATCGACATGACCCGCGCCAGGCCGTTCAACCACGTCCACGTTTCAATCGGAATCTCACCCCGATCGAGGATGCCGAACGACTGGTCTATGACATGGACCTTGTCCGTAGCCTGCGTCATGGGTAGTCCTCCACTCGACGACACCGCTCCGAGACCGCCCGGACCGGCTGCCTGGAGCATACCGATCCGAACGGCCTCGGAGAATCAATAACGCGTGATCATCTCGGTGCCCCGCGATGTTTACCTAAGCTACGACGTATACCCGGAACGGATCACCATCCAGCACCCGTTCACGCCGGAAGAATTGCGTGTTCACCCCGCCCTGGGCGTTATTGTCCGTTCCGGTGATCATGCAGGCGCTGGCCCCCAACGGTCCGGTTGTCTGCGGCAGGTTAAACGCACAGTTGTTGAAGGTGCGTCGAGTGCCGCCCGCACTCAGCCCCTGGTAGGACGTGGCGATCGGGTACTCGTCACAGGTCAGACCGGCGATGCTCGGCGCGTCTCCGCATGCCCGGTCGCGATTCAGGTCGATGACCGCCTGGTTCGTCGTACGGGTCAATGGTGCCTCGAAACTGCCGCCAGGCAGCCCCGACCCCAGGGCGAGAGACACGTGACGGGCAAGCGACGGGTACGAACTCTGGCTGTAGGTCAGCGCGGACGCGAACCAGGGCACGACGCACCCGACGTTGGGGTTGCCGCCGGTGTTGTTGTCGCACCGGATGTCGATCATGTCGTAGTTGATGCTGGCGGGCGTGTAGGCCCCGTTGGTGAAGGTAAGGCCCCAGGTCGTCCTGCATGATCCGACCGCACCGAGGGCGGTCGCAGTGGTGGCGAAGTACGCCTCGCCGTTCCGGAAGCTGTTGAGGGGGGATATCGGCTGAGACGGAAAAGATGAACTGTTCGTCGTGCACGCCCCGTCTCGGGTCGCGAGGCCTTGGACGCTGGCCGCAAGTGCGTCGCCCCAACCGCTGTAGGCGGACACCTGGATCTGGTGCCCCCAAGTGGACAGCGTGGTCGAGGTGTAGGCGAGGATGTAGACGTTCAATTGTGCTTGGCCGGTAACGGTTACGACGCCGTTGGTCGTGCGGGTCGTCGTATAGTTGATACCGGTGATTTCGCAACCATTGGTGCGATTCGCATAG
>DASYMY010000154.1:0-10207 GCA_036008825.1 Glaciihabitans sp. | reverse complement strand
GATGCGCTCGACGAGAACGACCTCCGCAGGATCGCCCTGGCGGGTCTCGCCGCCGAGAGCATCGGGCGACGGCTGCTGTATCGCACCAGTCCTGGCCTGCTGCGGGCGCGGCTCGGCCAAGAACCGCACCCTCCACTGGAGCAAGGCGAGCTTCGGGCGGCCATTCTCCGGGCGAAGCCCGCAACCGAACACGGTCTGGTTGTTGTCGGGTCGCACGTTCCGCTCAGTAGTCGGCAGCTCGCGGATCTGCTGAGAACCGACCACACGATTGAGCACGTGGTTCTGGACGTCCCATCCCTGCTCGAGCCCGCAACCGCTCAGCGCACCATTGCGGATTTGATTGACCTGGCAACTGTTGCTCTGCGCACCCACGACGTTGTGCTCTCCACCTCGCGAGAGCGGATAGATGGAGCAGACGGCGACGCGAGTCTGCACATCGCCCGCCGCGTCTCCATGGCCATTGTCACGGTCACCGCCGAGATCGTACGACGCGCGCGTCCGTCGTTTGTGGTGGGCAAGGGTGGCATCACCTCGAGCGACCTCGCCACCGGCGCGATTGGGCTGCAGCGGGCCACGATTTTGGGGTCCGTTTTGCCCGGAATGATTTCGCTGTGGCAATCGGGCGACCCCGGTCTCAGCGGGGCATCACCAACGCCTTACGCGGTTTTTCCGGGCAATGTCGGCGACGACAGCGCGCTGACCCGGGTGGTCTCTGCGTTTCGTGCCGCGGCGAAATCTACGGGATAGGTGTTCAGATAATTCTGGATGGCGATCACCGCGCCACCGCGGGCCCACTCGTAGAAGTCCATGGGCTCAATGCGGGTGGCGATCGGCCGCGCCCAGGTGGGGCGATCCACGGCAATACCTGCCGCCACCGCGTCGGGCGCCGTTGTGGCGAGTCCAATACCCTCACCGGAGAGCAGCACGTCCTGAATACCGGTCAGCATCGACACCGAAGAGATCAGGCGCCCGAGGGCGGTGGCAGATTCAGTGACGACTCGCGAGGCGACGGGATCGCCGGCGGTGGCGAGCGCAAGCACCTCGTCGTAGTCGACCATTCGGCCGAGCCCAATCGACACCGTCTGGCAAATGCTGCCGGACGACAGATACGCCATCGCGCAGCCCCGGTGACCGTCTGAGCAGAGCGGGCCGGTGCGGTCAATCACAAAATGCCCGGCGGTTGGGGTATTGGGATCTTCTCGGCGCACCACACGATCGTGGATGACGAGAGAGCAGCCAACGCCGACTCCTACTGTGATCAGTGCGAAGTCAGTGTGGCCGCGGCCCATTCCGAACCAGTGCTGCGATTGGGTCAGCGCGAGCACGTCATTTTCGACAACAGTGGGAAAGCCGGTGGCGCCGGCCACTGTGGTGCCAAGCGGAACCCCGTGCCAGTCGAGCGAGCGCGACACGTTAACCATCTGGCCATCGAGAGAGTGGCCTCCCAGCGCGACGCCCAGCCCTTTGGCCTCCTTCGCATCGGTGAGTGAGGAGACAAGGGCGACGATGGTGTTCATCACGGTGTCAGGATCGGTCGCGGTCAGCGGCAGCGTCGCTCGGGAGACAATTTCGGCGCGCGCGGTCGTGACAACGGCATACACGGCGTCGAGGATCACCTTGACGCCGATGAATCGCAGGTTGGATGCAACGTCAATCGGACGAGCAATACGACCGTGAACGGGGTCGGCCTGGGGCTCACCTTCAACTAGAAGCCCGGAATCAATCAGCGGCTTCGCTAAGCGCGTGAGACTCGCGGGGGAGAGGTCGAGTCGGCGTGCCACCTCACTGCGTGAGAGGGGGCCGTTCTTCACCACTTCACGGGCGGCTGCTCGAGCAGACTCAATCGCCATTGTCCCGGGGGCCACATCTCTGACGGTCACGGTTTACACCCTACTGGCGCACTCAAGGTGTGAGCCGAATTCATTTGCTTGGTTTGCACTCCAATAATAATCCTCGGCTACGGCGGCGCGCGACCCCCGCAAAATTGCGAGATTAGTCGATCAAAAGTCGTCACTTGACGAGAAGTGTTTTTTATCGTAATAATATTAACGTTGAACACAGCCCCTCACCCGGGGCCTGAGGCAAGGAAGCCACAATGTCTGAATCCACCCGACTGTTCCATCTCTCCGCGGGCGGAGTCAGCGTTGTTATCGACGCCAGGGGTAACGGAGTGCCCCGCATCGCCCACTGGGGTGCGACCCTCAGCGCCGCAACGCCCGGTGAACTTGAGCAGCTGGTGACCGCTGGGCAGCCGCAGATTGTCTCTAACAGTATCGACAGCTTTGTGCCCCTCGGAATTCTTCCCGAGCAGTCGGCCGGGTGGGCTGGCACTCCTGGCATCTCCGGCCACCGCGACGGCACCCACTTCACTGTTGCCCTTCAGTTGCAGGATGCCGCGCTAGAGATATCCGCCGACCCACGTTTCACTGACCGCCGTTTTGTCGCAATCATGAGCGATGCGGATGCCGCACTTGAGGTCACGCTTGAACTTGAGCTCTCTGATGCGGGTGTTCTTCGTGCCCGTGCGACGGTGACCTCCTCGGGAGAGGGCGTGTACACGCTGGACGGTGTGCAACTGGCGTTGCCGGTGCCGCTGCACGCGCAACAGATTCTCGACATGACCGGGCGGCACACTCGCGAGGCGAGCGCTCAGCGCCACGACTTCACCTTTGGTACCCATTCCAAGGAGGGTCGTCGCGGCCGCACCGGACACGACGCGTCGCTGCTGTATGCGGTTGGATCTCAGGGCTTTGACTTTGGCTCCGGCGAGGTCTGGGGTGTGCAGGTCGCGTTCAGCGGCAACCACCGCAGCTACGCCGAACGTCTGCCCAACGGCCGCGGGGTCATTGGCGGCGGCGAGCTGTTGTTGCCGGGCGAGATCCGTTTGGGTTCGGGCGAGAGCTACACCAGCCCGTGGTTGTATGCCTCGTACGGGGTGGGGCTCGACGCGCTTAGCTCGCGTTTTCACGAGTTTCTCCGCGCCCGCCCCGGGTATCCGGTCAGTGCGCGCCCGGTGGTGCTCAACACCTGGGAGGCCGTCTACTTCGACCAAGACCTCCCCACACTGCTCGCCCTCGCCGATACCGCAGCGGCGGTAGGCGTCGAACGCTTTGTGCTTGACGATGGCTGGTTCCATGGTCGTCGCGACAAGTCCGCTGGGCTCGGCGACTGGCGCATCGACGAGGGGGTGTGGCCGGAGGGCCTCGACCCACTTGTTAGCCACGTGCGCGAGCTCGGAATGCAATTTGGGTTGTGGTTTGAACCTGAAATGATCAACCCCAACTCCGATGCGGCGCGCGAGCACCCCGAATGGATTATGTCGCCGGGACACCGGCTGCCGCCCACCGCCCGCTACCAGCAGGTGCTCGACCTGGCCAACCCGGACGCATTCGCGCACGTGCTGAGCGCGATGAGTGACCTGGTCACCCGCTACAACATTGACTTCATCAAGTGGGATCACAACCGTGACCTGGTAGATGCCGGGCACCCCGGTGCCGGGGTCGCCGGTGTGCACGACCAGACCCTCGCCTTCTACCGGTTGGTCGACGAGCTGCGCGAGAGGCATCCGCTTCTGGAGATTGAAGCGTGCTCGTCGGGTGGGGCGCGCGCCGACATTGAGGTGCTCGAGCGCAGCGACCGGGTCTGGGCCAGCGACTGCATCGACGCTCTCGAGCGCCAACGTATTGAGCGGTGGATGGGACTAACGGTTCCGCCGGAACTGCTCGGCTCCCACGTGGGGTCGGCGACCGCGCACTCCACCAAACGCACTCACGACATGTCGTTTCGTGCAGGCACCGCGCTGTTTGGCAGCTTTGGTATCGAGCAGGACCTCACCAAGGCGTCCACTACCGACATCGCTGAGCTCAGCGAATGGATTGCCCTCTATAAAGAGGTACGCGAATGGATGCACCGCGGCACCGTTGTGCGGGGCGACCACCCGGACCCCGCCTACTGGCTGCGGGGCATTGTGGCCCGCGACCAATCCCAGGCCATTTACTCCTTTGTTGCCATGGCGACAGGGGTGCAGAACCCGCCAGGAGTGGTGCGTCTGCCTGGTCTTGATGCAGAGACCCTTTACCGGGTTGCGCCGCTTGCCCCTGGAAATCACGCACACACCTACAACCACCACACCGGGCCGGCTTGGTGGAGTGACGGCATCGAACTGACCGGCCACACTCTTGGCCGGGTTGGACTGCAAGCGCCCGCCCTGACTCCGGAGCATCTCGCTCTGGTGCAGGTCACCACCGTCACCCGGGAAGGCTGACCCATGACTGCTCCCACCGCCGTGCGCAGTACTCGACGCACCGAGGCATCCGCCCCATCGTCAACCCCGCAGAAACCCAAGCGCTACATGTTTGGGATGAAAAAGCGTGAAGCGATTGCCGCCTGGATCTTTGTGCTGCCATCGCTGATCGGGTTTGTCGCGTTTTATGTATGGCCGGCGCTCAGCGGTCTGTACTACAGCTTCACCGACTTCGACCTGCTGACCGCTCCCTCCTTTATCGGGTTGGAGAACTACCAACGGTTGCTCGCCGACCCGCTGTTCTGGAACGCCATTGGAACCACCAGTTACTACGTGGCCATCAACATTGGCCTCCAAACGGTGCTGGCTCTGGGTATTGCCGTGTTGATGCACCGACTGACGCAGTCCATGGTCATTCGCGGCATTGTGATGCTGCCGTACCTCATCGCCAACGTTATTGCCGCACTCGTCTGGTTTTACATGTTCGACTACCAGTTCGGCATCGTCAACGAGATCATCAACGGCATCGGACTCGACCGGGTCGCCTTCTTCGGCGAGAGCGATTGGGCCATCCCCACCGTTGCGCTGATCAACGTGTGGCGCCACATGGGATACACGGCTCTGCTGATTTTCGCCGGGCTGCAGACCATCCCCAAGGAGGTCTACGAAGCTGGTGCCATTGACGGCGGATCAGAGCTGCGGATGTTCCGCTCGATCACGTTGCCGCTGCTGCGGCCCGTACTCGCCATGGTCTTAGTCGTCACCGTCACCGGGTCATTCCAGCTGTTCGACACCATCGCCGTGACCACCCAGGGCGGACCGGTCAACTCCACTCGAGTGATCAACTACTACATCTTCGACATGGCCTTCAACCGGTTCGACTTCGGTTACGGCTCCGCCATGGCGTTGGCGTTGTTTGTTCTGCTTGCCGCCTTCACCTTCATCCAATTGCGCCTCACCCGCGCCAACAAATCCGACCTGGGATGAGCCGACCATGACAACAACAATCACGACCCCAGCCGTGGACGACCCGGCGCAGCTTCCTCGCCGCGCAGCGCGTCGGACCAAGGCACCGCGCCCCCGTCTCACCGTGCCGCGTGTGCTCGCTTGGGTGGCCATGGGAGCGGTGATGCTCATCACCCTCATCCCGTTCTATTGGATGTTGCGAACCTCGTTCTCCACCTCCACCTCACTCGGCAGCGACCCCGGTTCGCTCCTTCCTGTCGACTTCACCTTCGGAGCGTACGAACGCGTACTTGGTCTCGCTACCCCCGCGGAGGCGCTCGCCGAAGGCGGGTCAGGAGCGTCCATCAACTTCTGGGCGTACCTGCGTAACTCGCTGATTGTCGCGACCGTCACCACCATCGGACAGGTGCTGTTCTGCTCCATGGCCGCATACGCCTTCGCACGGCTGCAGTGGAAGGGACGAGATCTCGTTTTCTCTACCTTCATTGCGGCGCTGATGGTGCCACCAATCTTCACCACCATCCCCAACTTTGTGACGATTCGTGAGCTCGGGCTGCTCAACACCTACGCCGGAATCATCTTGCCCACCCTGTTGATGACCCCGTTCGCGATCTTCTTCTTGCGCCAGTTCTTCCTCGGCATCAGCAGGGAAGTCGAAGAGGCGGCCATCATCGACGGAGCTGGGCCTATGCGCCGGTTCTTCCAGGTGATTTTGCCGCTCGGCTCGGCGCCCATCGCCACTCTCGCGATCCTCACCTACATCACGTCCTGGAACGAATACTTCTGGCCCCAGCTAGTGGGCCGAGAAGAGGACGTTCGAGTTCTCACCGTGGCCCTGGGGGTGTTCCGCTCGCAAACCCCGCAGGGCGGACCCGACTGGGCCGGGCTCATGGCGGCCACACTCATCGCCGCTTTGCCCATCTTGATTCTCTTTATGTTTATGGGCCGCCGGGTTATCAACTCCATCGGCTACTCGGGCGTCAAGTAACTGCTCACCGACCGCACTACGACACAGCACCACATATCTCATCCACGAAAGGGAAATGATGAACAAGGCAACGCGTTATCTCGCGTCTCTCGCAGCAGTGCCGCTGCTCGCCCTCACCGCCTGCGCCGGAGGCGGTGACTCCGGCTCGGGTTCCGATTCCGCTGAGGGGTCAATCACCTACTGGCTGTGGGACTCCAACCAGCAAACCGCTTACCAGCAGTGCGCTACCGACTTTGAAGCCGCAAACCCGGGCAGCACCATCAAGGTGGAGCAGTACGGCTACGACGACTACTTCCAGACTCTCACCACGAGCCTGGTCGGCGGAAACGCGCCGGACGTCATCGTCAACCACCCGTCCTTCTTCCCGCAGCTGGCCAGTACCGGCCAGCTGCTACCCCTCGACGACGTCGTCGAATCAGAAGGCATCGACTTCGACGACTACCAGGCCGGCATTCCTGACCTGTGGGTAGGCGAAGACGGAGACCGCTACGGAATGCCCAAAGACTGGGACACTGTCGCTACCATCTACAACGCCGGCTACCTGGCAGAGGCGGGCCTCACTCCCGAGAGCCTGCAGGACCTCACCTGGAACCCCGAGGATGGCGGCACCTGGGAAGACACCATTGCTCGCCTGTCGGTTGACAAAAACGGTGTGCGCGGAGACGAGCCCGGTTTCGACCCGAACAACGTTGAAGTGTATGGACTTGGCCTCAAATCCAAGTCGGGCATTGGCGCATTCGGCCAAACCCAGTGGAGCATGTACGCGCTCAGCACCGGTTGGGAATACGCCAACCAGAACCCGTTCGGAACCGAATTCAACTACGCCGATGACGAGTACATCGACACCATCGCCTGGTGGCGTTCGCTGACCGAAAAGGGCTTTATGCCCAGCTACCAGGCAGCATCGTCCGGCGTCGGAATTCAGGAAGCCTACGGCGCGGGATCCTACGCGTTGGCTACCGACGGCAGCTGGAACGCACGCAGCTACTTCAACTTCACCGACATCGAATCGGGCATCGCACCGTTGCCGATCGGACCCGATGGGGAGCGCGTGGGAATCCTGAACGGGCTCGCTGACTCCGTTATTGCCTCCACCGAGAACCCGGAACTGTCAAAGCAGTGGGTTGCATACCTCGCCTCCGCTGACTGCCAGGACGTTGTTGCCGAAGCGGCAGTAGTGTTCCCTGCGCTGAACAGCTCCAGCGAAAAGGCGAAAGAAGCATTCGCCGAGGCGGGCATTGACGTCTCCGTGTACTACGACGCCGTCGCGGCTGGCGAAACTGAATTGGCCCCCATCGCCAACCACTGGGTTGACGTGCTGGCCATCATGGAGCCCGCTGTCGAGTCCGTGCTGATCTTCGAAGCTGAGCCGGAGTCTCTGAAGGAAGCCGCGGAAGAGGTCAACAACCTCTTTGTGAACGACTAACCTCGTCGAAATCTCTCACGCCAACGCGGCGGACACCTTCGGGTGTTCGCCGCGTTGGCTTTTGTGGGCGGTTAGAGGGCCGCGATGAGCTCCGTCACGGTATCAAGGCGCCGCCTCGAGAGCAGCCCAAAATGGTACAAATACAGGTCATCGAGGCCGCGCAGCGCATCGGCCGAATCCTGTACAAACCGGTCAGGATCAGCGGGCGGCAGCAGCGGAACGTACCCGCCAACACGCACACCGTCAGCCAATGCCGGAACCGTTCGTGGCTGACCGGTCAGGCCCAGGTCGGATACGGGAAAGATGAGACCATCGGCCACCCCGGGGGTGTCGACCAAGGCGGCAAATGGGCCGGTCGCCCACGGGTCCGTCTGGGTGTGAAACAGCAACTCGGTGGCGCCTGCCGCACGAGCAGCCGCGGTAACCGCCTCGGCGAGGGCGCGCCGGGAGGTGTCGCGCACCTCCAGAACCAGTGCGGCCGTACCACCCAGCGCGTCTTCCACACTCGGATACCCCTGCCCGATGGCCGCAAACACCTGCGCCGCAACAGCCACCGGATCAGCGCCGAGATTCTTGAGCGCTGCCTGGCAGTGCGCACAAAAACAGATGGACAACAAAGCTTCGTCGGTGCTGCTCCAATCGGCGCCACTCGTTTTCTCGTGGTGTCCCAGGTGTCCAACACCCATCGGCCCACACGCTTCGACCATCACCGTGGTGACGCCAGAGAGCAGTACGGTCTCGGTCGCAACCCGCACGGCATACTCCCGCACATCGGCTGCCGACGGGCAGAGCGCGTATGGATAGATTTCGCCGGCGGCGTTCCGCACGCACAGGTCCGGATTTGCCGTGCCCAGCACGCTGGAATGGGTGAGCACCACCCAAGCTTCCGCCGCGAGACCTGAGGCCCTCGCGGCATCCGCCGCACGAACAAATGAGTTCTCTCCAGCCCAGTCCGCCGCCGATACCGGGATCAAACGAGAGCCCGCCCATGCCTCATCGCGAACGGGCAAATAGAACGCCGCCGTGCGCGCATCCACGATTTTTGTGAGCGGATGCAACGGTGTGGCGGCCCGCACCGAGTGGTAACTCGCCGCGATGGCGACACCACTCGCACCGGTGGCCGCGGCGCGGTCGCCCGCGGCAGGGTCATCCGCTAAATCCCAGGGAAAGGCGCAGAGGCGGGAGAGTGGGCTCACCGCACACCGTCCCGCTGCAGGGAGCGGGCAAGGTCGTTGGTAACGGCAAGGATCACTTTCGCGACCGAGTCGATTTCTTCGGCGCTGGCGTGCGCCACGGGAATGGAGCAGCTGATGGCGTCCGTTGCCGGAATCCGATACGGCACTGCAGCGGCAACACAACAGACCCCCAGCGTGTTCTCCTCATACTCCACCGCCCAACGGCGGGCATCGATGGCGTCGAGCTGTGCTTCCAGAGCCTCGCGTGTGGAGATGGTGTTGGGAGTGAGTTGCACAAGCGGATCCGCGCTGAGCACCTCATCGCGTTCCTGCGGGGTGCGCTCGGCGAGCAGAACTTTGCCGAGGGCCGTCGCGTGGGCAGGCAGCGAGCGGCCCACCCGCGAGGTGGCCCGGCGAGAGTGGGTGGTCTCCCTCGTCGCCAAATACAAAACTTCCGAACGGTTCAACCGCGCGTAATGCGCGGTGTAACCGGTCTCTTCGCGAATGCGCTCCAACGCTGCGGTTGCCGAACGCAGTGCGGCGTCATGGTCGAGGTAGGACGTGCCAACGATCAGCGCACGGGAGCCAATCGCGGCGTGAGTGCCGTCCGCAGACATCTCAATCCAGTCACTCTGCGCCATGGTGTGCAGGAGCTGATGCAAGCTGGATCGCGGATACCCCGTCAGCCGGTGCAACTCCGTTATGGGGACGGGCCCCGGATGCGCGGACAAAACTTCCAACAGGTGCAGGGTGCGCTCCGAGGACTTCACCGCACGCAGCGCTGCGCCCGAACTGTCTGACTTCTCGGCACTAGCTAGCTTCTTGGTGCTGCTTAATTGATCGGTCACCACTGGCCTCCTAGAGGGTGGTCCCCATCAGCAAAAGCTCCGCCAATCAGACCGTTTCCGCCATTCTGCCACTGCGCTGCGCCGATTTCAGCGACAAATGATTCGGCGTCATCTTTGGGGTGATACCCAATGGCGAAGCCGGGCTCCAACGGAAACCAGCGTCGTGTATTGGCTGAAATTGCCCACACCAAATGAAATCCGGCATCCGCCGTTATCGCTGTTGCTTCAATGAGGCGCACAAAATCATCAAACGACAACCACGTTGACAGAGAGCGGATGCCACTGGGCCGCGACTCAATCGTGCCAATTCGCGCGGCCACCACGGTCATTCCGAATCGGTCAGCGTACACACTGCCGAGGGCTTCCATCGCGAGCTTCGAGACTCCGTAGAAGGTGTCGGGGCGGGGGGTGATCTGCTCGGCGGGGGTGTCGGTCGGCCAGAACCCAACAGCGTGGGTGGAACTGGCGAGAACAACGCGGTGGGCGCCAGATTGGTGTGCGGCCGCAAGCAGAAGCTGGGTTCCACCAATGTTGACTTCGGCGATGTCTTCCCACGCGCGT
>DASYMY010000153.1:0-2169 GCA_036008825.1 Glaciihabitans sp. | reverse complement strand
GTCCCAGGTCTTGTTGGTCTTCTGATTGAGGATCGCCACAATCGGGCCAACCCGATAGAGCCCCTCCAACACCCCGCTCAGTCGGATCGTTGTTCCTTCCGCTGTTGGAAAACGGCTACCCCCGCAGCTCCAGTGCTCTCCAATGACGGGAAATCCGTAGATTCCGGTGAGGTCGACGGAGCCTTTGCAGGCATCAAGCTCCCCCTGACCGCCCGCAGCCCAGACGTACTCGTCAAATGGTGCGGATTCCGACGGTGCTGCTGGGGGAGCGGACTCGGGGTTGCGTGCGGCTGCGGGTGGGGCCGAGCGAACGGTGGGAGCTTCGGCAGCCTTTCGCGCCGCGGCGCCAGCGGCTGCCTGTGCTGCCTGCGCAACACGTTCGGCTTCCGCTCGTGCGGCAGCTTCGGCAGCTAATCGTGCAGCCTCCGCCGCGAGACGCTCCTGTTCGGCCAGCCACTGGGCCTCTGCCGCGATTACTGCCTCCGAGGCATCGTCGAGAGTGGGCAGAAGTGTGAGCGGGCTCATATCGGCCGTGACCGACAGAGCGTCCCGCATCTCTGCGGCCGCAACAAGATCTGCCGCCACCGCAGGCGGGGTGGGGGCCAGTGCAACAGCTTTCTGCGCTCGAGCCATCGCGCGAACCGTCTGAACCTTGCCCCGTGTCACGGTGGCCAGTGCATCAGCCAATTGCTGGCGCACCGCATTGTCGAGCACACGGTCCCCGGTGCGGTCGAGATCACCCTGCGCCGCGCCTATTTGGTCCATTACCGTTGCCACCGTGGTCTGTTGTTCGCTCAGACGCCGCTCGAAGCGAGATTGCGCCGCTGCGAGTTCAGCGGAAGCGTCGGCCACTTGGTTGGTACGAATCGTTTCGCCCGCGGCAACCCCCGCGGCTCCACCAATGGTCAGCGCCGCCACCATCACGCTCGCGATCACGGTGGATCGTCTGGTGCGGCGTTTCTCGCGAGCGCTTTCGGGCGGGACGGTGCGCATGGGTTTTGTGCCCCTGTCCGCCGAGGTTCGGGTTCGGCAGAGCACCACTGTGCCTGGGCGAGGAAGCCGGGCACGAGGGGCATCCGCCATAAAAGATGTGGTGTTGCGGCTTACGCCTCACGTATACGGATTGCCGCTCATGGGCTGCAGCGCTTGGTTATTTCCGCAATTGCCGCCATGACCTCGGATTCTGCGAGCAGATAGTCTTTTCTGGGCCACATTGGCCGCCAAGGGGGAATGATGTCGAGCTGGATCTACGAGCGAGCCGAGGAGTGGGCTGTATCGCTCGATCTGATCGTGGGTGGTCTGGCAGCTCTGGCCCTGATATTTGCGCTCCTGTGGCTGCGCTCGGCTGTTTTGCACGGTCGTCAGGCCCGTGCACGGCGGGAGGCAGTGGAGTCGCAGCGTGAGGACGAGTTGGCCCTGGCGGAGCAGTCGGCGCGTATGCGTATTATCCGCGAGTTGCACACGGTTGCTATTCCGGAGATGTCGATGATGATCAGTCAGGCTCGATCGGTTCGATACTCGGGAGAGGTTGATCCGGACGCGGCAATCCGTTCGGCTGCGGTCATCGAAGACGCGGCGGAGAGCACACTGGCCGACCTCCGACGGGTAATGACCGTTATTGGTGACGCTCACGTGGATGAGCCCACCGCCGGCACGTTGGACGGCATTCATGAGCTACTGGCGGACCAACGCCGAAAGGGCCTCACTGTGGTGTTCAACGAGACGGGGGAGCGGTTTGAGCTCGCCCCCGGTGCGGAGCTGACCGTGATGTCCATCCTGCGGGAGGCGCTCCAGAACGCGCGCACCCACGGAGGCCAGGGCACGGAAGCGGCTGTCGGCCTGACCTGGACGAACGACAGCCTGCGACTGAGCGTTGATGATGACGGCGCGCGGGCGGCCGTGCGACGGGAGGGGCGTGACCCCAACCGCCTCGCGCGGGAGCGCAGCTACAGCCTCGACGATAACCTCAGCGCGCTCACCGAACAGGTGCGCGGGCCTGGCATGACCGAAATGCGTGAACGCGCCGAATTGTTCGGCGGAGTGTTCACCGCTGGTGCGGTGCAGGGCGTGGGCTTCTCGGTTTCGGCCGTGTTCCCCGCTATTCGCTAATCAGTCGTCGAGGTTATCAACGCCGGGCATCCAGGTGAGCCCTGGTTTGCCCCACCCGTT
>DASYMY010000152.1:0-4492 GCA_036008825.1 Glaciihabitans sp. | reverse complement strand
GGGCTCCAGCCGGTTGAACGATTCGGCGAATTCAGGTTCGTCCACGTACCGGTGTGCGATCAGCACGTGCATGGACAGCGTGCAGTGAAAGTACTCGCTCATGGCGGCCCGGTGACGCTCCGCTAAAAAGTTCGCCTCGGTGCTACCCGGAGCGACCCCGTCTCGTTTGGCCGTGGCTAAGGCGGAAGTGACGTCGTCAACTGACGTTGCGACCTCGCGCCATTCGTTGGCCGTTCGACCCGCGGACCTCTCGGAGTACTCGGCCCATTGTGCGGTGTCGCCCCACTGCTGCCGGGCCGAAGCGCTCCAGGCGGGGTCCCACTGTTCCCCAAAAACCTCTGCCTGTTCGGCTGGGGAGAGTAAAACGCCTTCGGTATCTGCGGCAAGTAGCCGATCAATACCCGCCGTGAGCGTCTCCAGGTGATGAATTTTTTCAACGAGTTCAGCACGCCGGCGTTCCAGCTCCGCTCGTCGTACGTCGGCACCAGCATCAAGCAAAGCCGGGATCTCCTCCAGCGTCATTCCCAGTTCTCGAAACAGCAGTACCCGTCGCAGTCGAGCTATATCACCAGGTCGATAAGCCCGGTATCCGCCCGCTGTCCTGCCCGACGGCGAAGCAACACCTATGTTGTCCCAGTGGTGCAGCGTTCGAACGGAGACACCCAATCGACGGGCAGCAGTGCCGACCGTCACCACATCGTCAGAGGTATCCGCATTCACAGATCAAGCATCCCAAATGCTGGGGGTGGATTCCGGGTCAATGCTGGACTGATTCGGATAGTAGCCCGCAGCTAATTTAATGATTTTATTAGCGCCAGACTTATAACGGCGGATGTCAGTTGTCGCTGCCACACTGTTGTTATGCGGCATGTGAGTGACCACGAGCGTCGGGCACGAATTGGTGTGCGCCATGCTCTTGCCCCGAGTGCCGCCGCCGATTCGCCGGAGGCGGCAACGCGGGCGATGACCGTGCTGCACGCCACTGAACCGGCGACGGTGTACCTCTCGTGTTGGGCTCGTGTGCCCGAGGTCACGGTAGCGGATATCGATCGGGCACTTTTTGACGAGCGCAGCCTCGTCAAGCAGCTGGCAATGCGCCGGACTTTGTTCGTCTTTCCGCGCGATCTGCTGCCCGCCGTGCTGCCGAGTGCCTCCGCCCGTGTTGCCCACACCGAGCGAACGCGGATGGCTAAAGACGTGGTGTTGGCAGAGCTTGCAGAGGACGGGGACGAATGGCTCGACAGCTCTCGAGCTGGGGTGCTTGAGCATTTGGCGACAGCTCCCGACGGACGAACCGCTCTTGAATTGCGCCAGGCCGTTCCTGGTCTTGATCTGATGGTGGAGCGTCCCGGTGGAAACCCGTGGGGTGCCTCGAGGGTGCTAATCCATTTGGGTCTCACCGGTCACGTCGTGCGCGGTTCGAACACCGGTCACTGGCGCACGTCTCGACCGCGGTGGACGTTGACGGAGAGCTGGTTGGGTGCAGACATCCGCTCGGTCAGTTCTGTTGAGGGGTATCGCGAGCTTGTTCGTCGATGGTTGTATTCGTTTGGGCCGGGGACAGAAGAAGACATTGTTTGGTGGCTCGGGGCGACGAAGTCGATTGTTCGGGCGGCGCTCACCGAGTTGTGTGCGGTAGCCGTTTCGCTGGAACGCGACGAGACCGGGTGGCTGCTGCCCGACGATCTGGATGAGGTGGCCGATCCTGGGCCATGGGTTGCGCTGTTGCCCGTGCTCGATCCGACAGTAATGGGTTGGCAGGGCCGAACCTTTTATCTGGGGCAGCACGGGGCACAGGTGTTTGAGGCGCGGGGCAACGCGGGTACGACGGCGTGGGTGAACGGCCGGGTTGTTGGCTGTTGGGTTCAGGACGCGGCCGGTGTGGTGCGTGTGCACCTCTTGGAGAACGTGTCGGCTGCGGAAAATGAGGCATTGAATGCGGAGGCGGATCGCCTTACGCGATGGCTTGCGGGGGAGCGGGTGGGCACGGGTTATGTGTCCCCGGCTATGAAAGCCGCTCTGCTGCATTGACCCGTAGAAGTCGCGCGTCAGGAAGCGTAGCGTTGATGTTGATCGGTTGTGCGCGGGTGCACACGATGACCCTCGAGGG
This sequence comes from Glaciihabitans sp., assembly GCA_036008825.1. Taxonomy (GTDB): domain Bacteria; phylum Actinomycetota; class Actinomycetes; order Actinomycetales; family Microbacteriaceae; genus Glaciihabitans. The sequence goes on along the minus strand of DASYMY010000152.1, from coordinate 2,382 downwards.
TGGCAAACATGAGCGAAGTCGCTGTGGTGCTGATCGCACTTGCCAGCATTGTTGGTATCAACGTTGTTGTTACGGTGCTTATCGTGCGGGCGGTGTACCGACGAATCCGTCGTAGCCGTGCGCTGTCCAGTACCGTTCTGCGAAGCCGCGCCCGGCTCAGCTGGGGAGCGCACCGCGAAGTTCTGGCGCTTCGAGTTCGGTTGAGCGAATCCCTCGATAGCGGTCGGGCTGCGGCGCTCCTGTCTGCTCAGGCGAGCGGTCCGCGCGGCGAGGTGGCGAGACTCTTCCGTCGAATCGAGATCGAGGCCGCTCCACTGGAGGCGCAGCTGCGATTGCTTGAAAGCGAGAAAGATGCCGCTGTTCTCGCGGACGAACTCGGCGCGACGCGCGAACGGGTGGAACAAGTCGTATGCCTCGTGCGCCACCTACGGTCGGCTGTAGCTGCAGGTATCAATGGGATCTCCGATGACACCCTCACCATGCTGCGCTCTGACGTTGACCGCGAAGTTGCAGCGCTGCATGCGGGCCGTATGGAATTCCATCTGTTGACCGAGCCTGACCGCGTCAACCAGTTACAGCACCAGCTATCGCCGAAGAATCATACCGATCGTTGAGGAGCCACAATCACTCATGAGCAATACCTCGCGAATGCGGAGCATTTTCCGTCGGAAGACATCACGCGCACTCGACAAGTTGGATGATCCGCGTGAAGCGCTGGACGAGAGCTACGACAGCCAAGTGAAGATGTTGCAGCAGGTGAGGCAGGGCCTCGCCGAAGTGGCGACGGCGAAAAAGCGTATTGAGCTGCAGGGCCAAGAAATGGGAATGCGGTATCAGCGGCTCGCCGCACAAGCGCAGGATGCGCTCGACCAGGGACGAGAAGACCTCGCGCGGGCCGCGCTAGAGCGCCGCTCCTTGCTCAAGGGGCAGGTGGGAGCGTTGCGCGAGCAGTTCACAGCTTTGCAACAGCAAACGGCTCGGCTAGAAGATAACGAGCGTCGACTGGCTGAACGGGTGGCCGCGTTCCGGATTGAGAAAGAGACAATCAAAGCCACCTACACGGCGTCAGAGGCGCAGGTGCGAGCCAACGAAGCCGCAGCGGGTATCGGCTCACAGATGGCGGATGTTGGAGTGAACCTTGAGCGAGCCCGCGATCGGGTAGCTCAAATGCAGGCACGTGCTGCGGCCACCGATGAACTGCTTGCCAGCGGTGCTCTGCAAAACCTCACCACGTCACCCGATGCTGACCTGGAACGGCAACTGTCCGAAGTGACTACACAAGCCGAGATTGAGCGTCAGCTTCAATCCATGAGAAAGTCGCGACTCACCACGCCTGGGACCACGACGGCCCCGAGGAAAGGTCCGGACGCGTGGTTGAGCATCGGGCGGGCCGACGGGCCAGCCGAGTAGGTGGACGGGACGTTCGACAGCCCCTCTAGCTGGTTTGGGGGACATCCGCCTTGGCAAGGACTGTTCCGGATGCATCCTGAATTTCGACACTCGTTACAGCGTCGCGCATCACTGCAGCGTTCATCTCACAGTCGATGGTGACCGTGCTGCCAAGAAAGGAGCCGGAGTCGATGGTGTCGCCCTCGGCGGTGACCAGCACAACGTCGTACGGGTCGCTCTCGGTGAGACCGGTAATACGAAGTACCGTTTCGGTTCCCCAGGTGTGGGCGATGAGCGACCCGTCGATGGCGACACCGTTTGGTTCGCCCGTAAACGAGATGGGTTCGATCGCACCCAGGGTGCCGGGAGGCCCATTGGGAGCAGTTGGGGTGCCGGGCTGAGTGAGCAGCACTCCGCCAGCACCAATTCCGACACACGCTGCGGCGGCCAGAGCCATCAGCCACGGACGGCGACGAGTGGATGCGGGTGGTGTGCCTGTCACTTTTGTGGGCGAGTGCCCGGCGGTTGAGGTCTCGGCGGTCTCGGGCAACTCGAGAATGCGCTGCCGTAGGTCGGCGGATGGTGCGGAGGAGTCCCAGTTAGTGAGGGAGCTGGTTGTGAGGGGGATTAGGGCGGTCAGCTCATTGATCTCGGTGTCCACGGTGGGGTCTAGGTCGCGGAGCGCGTCAAGTTCCACCTTTTCGGCGGGGGTGAGGTCGCCGCTGATAGCTCCGGCGATGAGCACTGCACGGCGATCGTCGGGGGAATCAGACATGGTGGTTTTTCCGAATCGTCAGGTGGTCGCGCATGGCGCGCAAAGCGTAAAAGGAACGAGACCGCAGTGTCGCCGCTGACACGCCGGATGAGGCGGCGACCTCCGCATAAGAGCGGCCTTCGAGATGAATGTCGATGAGCACGGATCGATGTTCCGGCGACAATTTCGCGAGTCCTTCGATCACGCTTAACCGTTCCAGTGGGTCGGACTCTTCGGTA
>DASYMY010000151.1:0-5412 GCA_036008825.1 Glaciihabitans sp. | reverse complement strand
CGGAACAATTTGTTGACCGGAACGGAACCTTGGAGCCGCGTGAGTCAACAGTGACCGTGCGCGGCAGCGGGGCTTCTGCCGCACCCGCGACCGAGCTGGTGGCCGCTCCCACACCGGAAGATGTCTCGACGCACAACGTGGGCACCGTCACCTCGGTGCTGGCCGGATCACTTCGGTTGGGCGTAGCCAGAGTGCTCCCCAGCGATGCAGCTGAGCTGCGCGCCCACCTTGATGCTGCAGATCAATCTGAGGTGTTGGTGGGTACCTGGGCTGGCCAGATTGAGCCGCGCACCCTGGTGGCAGCCGCGCACACTGCGTAGGGTCTGCTGCTATGACTGACCAGGTTCCCGTTCTCCGTTACGCCGCGTTCGCCGCCGAAGCCGGTGGCGGTAATCCAGCAGGGATAGTTCTGGATGCTTCGCGTCTGACCGACGCGCAGATGCAGGCCATCGCCGCCGAGGTCGGGTACGCCGAAACCGCGTTTGTGGTGGGGCGAGATCTAGGTGATGCACGCCGGCTGCGCCTGCGCTACTTCTCCCCGGGCGCTGAAGTGCCGTTCTGCGGGCACGCCACTATTGCCACCGCCGTTGTGCTCGCCACGCAGGCGGGGGCGGGGCCGTTCCACTTTGACACCCCGGTCGGGCCCATCGTGATCAGCACCGAACGGCACCCCGACGGTGTGGTGGCGTCGTTTACAAGTGTTGAACCGCGTCTCGCTGAGCTGTACCCTGATGTCGCTCACCAGCTGCTTTCACTCGTGGGGCTGTCGCCCGCCGACCTTGATGCGCGTTACCCGCTACGGGTGTCCTTTGCGGGCAACTGGCATCCGGTGGTGATGGTGCGAGACCGTGCCCGTTTTGATGAGTTCAGTTTCGACCCGCAAAAAATGCGCGCTCTGATGGATGCCGAAGGTTGGCAGGGCACCGTCACGGTGGGCTACGCGATCGGCGCCACCGAGTTTGAGGTGCGCAACCTCTTTCCGGTGGGCACACTGACGGAAGACCCAGCGACGGGCTCCGCTGCGGCGTCGCTCGGTGGGTACCTACGCTCGATCGGCGCGGTGGACGCTCCAGTCGAGATTCAGATTCATCAGGGGGCCCACGTGGGCCGGCCGAGCCTGCTGCGCGCCAGCATTCCCGCCGACGGTGGAATTACCGTCAGCGGGAACGCCGTCGAAATTACTGAGTAGCCGGAACGCTGAGTAGCTGAAACTACTTCGCAGCCTTTTCCGCCGACACCGGCGGGGTCACCTTCACGAACCCGGCGCGAGGGTCGCCAAGACCAACCAGCGGTGTGGCATCCCGTCCGGCAATGAAGTTCGTAATCCACCCCGACAGAATTCGAACCTTACGGTTCAGGGTGGGCATGGCGTAAAGGTGGTAGCTACGGTGAGCAAGCCAGGCAGGCAGATTCTTGAGCGAGAGGCCCATAATCGAGCCGGCGCCCTTGCCAACACCGTAGCTCGCCACAGTGCCAAGGCTTTCGTGACGATACTGGCTGAGCGGGTCGTTTGACAGCGCCGCAATGATGTTGTCGGCAACCGTCACGGCCTGGCGCACCGCGTTCTGCGCGTTCGGCGGGTAAAACGCGGGCTGAGTTTCTGCCAGCAGGTTCGGCACCTGCGCGCCGTCACCCAATGCCCACACTCCGTCAAGAGGTGTTCCGTCTTCGGTCGTCACCTGCAGGGTCGGGTTCACAATAACGTGACCCTTCGGGCCGAGCGGCAGACCCATGTCGCCAAGGACCGGGTTGGGCTTGACGCCTGCGGTCCACACGATGGTGCCAGCGGGAATGGTGTCGCCATCGCTGAGCTCAACAATGCCGTCAACGCAGGAGGGCATTGTGGTGTTCAGACGAATGTCGATGCCACGCTCACGCAATTGGCCGAGGGTCCACTGCGAGAGTTCAGGGCCAACCTCGGGGGCGACGCGGTCGAGTGCTTCCACCAGAACAAAGTGATGCTCGGCGCGCTGAAGACTGGGGTACCCGGCAATGGCGGAGCGGGCAACGTCGTCGAGTTCTGCCAGTGCTTCAACACCCGTGTACCCACCACCCACAAAGACCGTGGTGAGCAGCTTGCGGCGCAGCGCTTGATCGCTCACGCTCGCTGCCTCGGCAATATTGCCCAGGATGCGGTCGCGCACGTACTGCGCTTCCTCAACACTCTTGAAGCCAATACCGTTCTCGGACAAACCCGGTGTTGGGAAGGTGCGCGTTACCGCACCCAGCGCAACAACCAGCTGGTCGTACGGCACCGACTTGGACTTACCGTCCGGGGTCGAGACGGTGACCCGTTTTGCAGTGACATCAAGCCCGTTGACGGTTCCCTCGATTACCTTTGCGCGTCGCAGAGCGGTCGACAGGTTCACGGTGACATCGCGCGCGGCAATGTGACCGCCAGCAACCTCGGGCAAAAACGGCTGGTAGGTGTAATACGGAGACTGATCAATCAGGGTGATGCTTGCACTGTGCGGGGGACGCCGCTTCTGCAGCTCGCGGGCGGTGGTCAGGCCGGCAGCTCCGCCGCCGAGAATAACAATCCGAGTGGTCACGGGGTTCTCCTTGAAAATGGAAGGTCGTGCTCGGCAGGAAGAAATAGCTGCCTCTAAAAATACTTTCACGTATCAACTATTTCTGCCTGAAAGCACGCACAAACTTCTCAGCTAACCTGCGCATCCCGGCGGCAAACGATGCGGAAAACCGTACTCAAAATTCTTTTCCGGCGGATGCTTGCAGCGCGAGCCACCTCGACGTAATGTACAACCAAATGGTTGTACATGATCTGACAGACGAGGAAATGAACCTGCTGTTCCACGCCCTCGCTGATGCCACCCGGCGGGACATCATCGCTCGCGTTACCCAACGCGAGCAATCGGTGTCTGCCTTAGCGCAGCAGTACCTCATTAGTTTTGCTGCGGTGCAAAAACACGTTGCGGTGCTCGAGAAAGCGGCCCTGGTGGTCAAACACCGCAAGGGACGGGAACAGATTGTGCACGGCAACCCCGAGGCGCTGCGCAAGGCGGCACGGTTGCTCGAAGAGTACGAGCAGCTGTGGGCTGGGCGCGTGGATCGGATCACGAGAATTTTGGCCGAAGACTAGGGAAGGAACGGACACATGACTTTTGTCAGCTCAACGAAGAACACAGAAGAATTGACCCTTACATTTGTGGCGGAGTTCGACGCACCACTCGATCGCGTCTGGCAGGTCTGGGAAGACCCGCGTCAGCTCGAGCGGTGGTGGGGTCCGCCCACCTGGCCGGCCACCTTTGTGCGGCACGACTTTGTTGTCGGCGGGCAGTCGCACTACTTTATGACCGGCCCCGACGGGGACAAAGGATACGGCTGGTGGGAAGTGACCGTCATCGACGCACCCCGTCGGTTGGAATTTGATGACGGGTTCGCCACCCCCGAGTGGGAACGTGACATGGCGCTGGACAAGACCCATGCCGTTGTCACCTTCGAAGAGCTTGACGGGCGTACTCGAATGACCAGTGTGTCGAGCTTTGTCAGCGCCGAGCAGCTGGAGCAGATGGCGCAGATGGGTATGGAAGAGGGGATGACTGAAGCGATCGGTCAGATCGACGCGATTCTCGCCGGTTCGACGGCGGGCTCTCGCGCCTAGGGCTTAGCCGTGACGAGTTCCGTGAGGCTGAGCGGAGAAACGCCGGTGATCTTCTGCACGTCGGAGGTGACTTCGCTCAGTTCTCCGGAGGCGATGGCGGTGTAGGTGGAGACCCACGCGTCTAATTGCCAGGCGGGCGCTCCCCACTTCTGCCGGGAGGCGTACGCTTCCGCAATGTCTTCATTGTAAAAGCTCACCTCGGTGCCGTGCGCAGCCGAGAGCTGTGCGGCAACTTCGGTCAGGGTGAGGGCTTCAGGGCCAGTCAGCGTGTAGGTCTGGTTGAGGTGCGCTGCGGGGTTTCGCAAAATCACCCCGGCAGTGCGTGCCACATCCGCACGTGCCACCATCGCCACCCGTCCTTGGCCGGCCGGACCACGAATTACTCCGTCCTCACCAACAAGAGCGCTGGCGAAGTCCAGGTAGAGGTTGTCGCGGAGAAAGGTGTATCCCAGCCCAGAGGCTTTGATGTACTCCTCGGTCGCATAGTGGTCACGCGCAAGCGTAAACGTGGCCGTCGGAGATGCTCCAGCGAAGGACGTGTAGACAATGTGCGACACCCCCGCCGCCACTGCCGAGTCAATAAACTCCCGATGCTGATCCAACCGCTTCGCGTTCTCCGCTGCAGACACCATAAACAGCGTCTGCACCCCGGTCAGAGCGGCAATTGACGCCGCCTTGTCTGAGTAGCTTGATGGCCAGAGCGAGCTGCCGGGCAGGCTCGGTGCTTTGTCTGGATTACGAACCAATAGCCGTAAGCAGATGCCGTCACCCGCGAGTTGCGCCGCAACCATCCCACCCACTGCGCCGGTTGCACCGGTGATGGCAAGCGGAACAGTGTTGTCGTGTTCTTCGGTCATTGCAATTGCGGCAGGTTGAGCGCTGCCCACTGCAGCAAGATCACCGTTTTGCCGTCAACAATCCGGCCGTCCTCGATCATGGCGAGGGCTTCGTGGAAGGGAAGAACCACGGACTCAATCTCTTCCCCCTCGGCCTCGACCCCACCACCGTTCTCGGTGACATCTTCCGGAGTGTATGGGGCGGCGAAAAAGTGCACCCGCTCGGTCACTGAGCCAGGACTCATGTACAGGTCAAACACGTGGGTGAGTGCACCAACGGTGACCCCCAGCTCTTCGCTGGCCTCACGGCGAATGGCAACCTCGGGGTTGTCGTCATCGAGTAAACCCGCGGCAGTCTCAAGCAGCATGCCGTCAGGATGGTCGTTGACGTACGCGGGAAAACGAAACTGGCGGCCGAGCAGAACCGTCTTTTCCTGCTCGTTGTACAACAGGATGGTTGCACCGTTGCCGCGGTCATAGGTTTCACGTTGCTGGGTGGTCCAGCTGCCGTCGCGCCCGCGGATGTCGAACGTGGTGCGCCGCAGAACATGCCACCCGTCGGATGTCACCTTAACACCGGTGACCCGAACGTCGGGGTTGCCGCTCAAAGTGGTGCCCACCTTCTCCAGTCCGGTTCGACCGCGACTGTCGGGGCGGGAGGCATCCGCTTCGGTGGTGTTGTGTGGTGATTCGGTTGACGTCACCACGCCACTCTAGAAGAAGTCAGGCGAAGGGGTGGTGGCCTGGCGGATGGAAACGTCGGCGTGACGGTCAAAGCGGTAACCAACACCACGAACCGTGCGCACGATATCTTCGTACGAGCCCAACTTGGCGCGGAGGCGTCGCACGTGCACGTCGATGGTGCGCTCGTTGGGGATCTCGTCGTCGCCAGCGGCCCAGAGTCCGGAAATGAGTTCCTGGCGGTCGATGGTGCGGCCTTCGCGCAGTACGAGG
>DASYMY010000150.1:0-1913 GCA_036008825.1 Glaciihabitans sp. | reverse complement strand
GACCGCGCGCTTCACCGGCTGAATCACACGCTGAGGGTTCAACCGTGACTCAATCTCGTCGAGAGTTTTTTCTAGATCCTCTCTCGCTCGATCGGCGTCGAGCCGCAACGCATTAATGCCAGCGTCAGGTGCCGGCGGCGGAGTGCTGTCACTCATCGGTTTTCTCCTTTGACCACGCGGATGTCGGCTTTCACATTTTCTATCGAATCGGTGGGCACAGGAGGTACCCCCTTCTTGAGTTTCCGAATTCCGATAAACGCGAGAACCCCCGCCACAACCAGCAACACGACTCCAACGATCAACGCAGAAAGCCAAGGCGCCAGCACGGTCGACAGACCGAGAATTGCTGACGCCAACAGAACGCCAAACGCGAACAGGCCGAACACGGCGGCTCCGGCCAGCAAACCAGCGCCCACCCCGGCCATCTTGAGCTTTTCGGTTAGTTCTGCTTGCGCAGCCCGCACCTCATCGCGCACCAGCCGACTGACTTGACCCGGGATCTGCCGAAGAAGTCCAACGAGACTGAGACGTTCTCCCGTAGTGGTGCTCTCAGCCATTGCGAGCGCCATCATCGTCTGAGGAGACGGATGGAGTCGCACCGGTCGGAGTGGAGGTACTGCCACTGGAATCGGACGGGGTGGAGGTGGACTCGTTCGAGTCGTCCGACTTCACACGATTTTTGACGGCCTCGTCAACCGAATGTGTCGCCTTTTTAGCCGCAGCGCTGACCTTTTCGCCGACAACCGGAATCTTCTCACGCGCGAAGTCTTCCGCGTTGTTCACGGTGCGCTGCACCTGCGGGTTCTGCCAGAAGTCACTCGCCTGCTGCTTCAGCTTCTCGTATCCTTGGCGGCCCTTGCGAGTGCCAATAACGTACCCGGCTGCTGCTCCCAATACGAACATAATCTTGCCCTGCATGGTGTCTCCTCTATGAAACTGTTGTTGTAGGGCATAACGCCCCCTCTGATAGCTAACCCTCCTTAGCTGAGAGGAATTAGGGGTTGCGCCAGCAATGACGATGTGCTGTTGCAACCCGCACCTGCGTTAACCCATAGCGCGCGTGCTGTAAACCCCCTCTAATTGGGGTGGCCGTCCCGATACCGTAGGGACGTGAAAGCCGCACTGACACCGTCGTTGCGTGTGGCTTTCCCCAAGGGCCGCCACTTCGCCGTCACGTGGGGCATCTCCGACACACACGGGGGGATGACAAGCGCGCTCCTTCAGCGCAGCCGAGCGTTTGTACAACTCGGCGGCGTTCACGTTGATGTCCTTACCTTCGACACTGGTTCTAACTACCCGTCTCTCGGAGAAAAGTTGCGCGTCCAGGGCGAATTGGTCGACGGAATGGGTTTGCGCAACCTGTGGGATTGGCTGCGCGATAACCCGTCGCCGGAGGCATCCGCTTCGGGACTTGATCTGCGTGCTTTTGCACCACTCAGCGCCACATCGTTTGCTTCGGCCACAGAACGGTCTGGTCGCGCACTCACGCGCAACCGATACGCCTCGGACGGCCGAACGGTGTTGCAGACAGATCATTACCGTCTTGACGGCTCACTTCTGGTTAGCGACCGGCGAGATATCCAGACGCCGGGAATACGTGGCGGTCGCAGCGTGGTGTTGTGCGATGAAACGGGCACTCCCGTACGGTCCTGGACAAGCATCTGGGCGCTGTATCGGTTCTGGCTGGATCAGCTAAGTGGACGGTCGCAGTCGTATTTCATTGTCGATTCCAAAACTGCGGCCAACTTCATGACCAGCTACCGCCGCCCGTTCGCGGTTACTTTGCACGTTGTGCACAGCTCGCATCTGGCAACTGCGGAGCGTCCGTTTGCTCCACTGAAACCCTCGCGCAAACATGTGTTTGAGAACCTGGCCAGCTTTGATGCGGTGGTGCTACTCACACAGCGGCAGCG
>DASYMY010000149.1:0-3233 GCA_036008825.1 Glaciihabitans sp. | reverse complement strand
TGTTGGTGTCATCGAGGTTGAGGCCAACAAAAACCGTGACCGGAACGTTGGAGGGCAGCGAGGCTATGGCGCGCCACTGGCTGGTGCGTTCGGCGTTGTACAGGGTGAACGCCCCGTCGTTCTCCTGAACCCGCGAGAGGGAGAGACCTTCAACCGAGGGGCGCTGCTGGTCGGCGTCTTTGTTGTCGCAGAGCAGCTGCCCGTTGCTGGAGACCACCGCGAGGTAATACTCGGTGGGCACCCGCATCATTGAGCAGCTGACATCGCCCTCATCGTCTTCGGTCCAACGGATGGTGCTGGAGAGCCCATCAACGCTCGCCAAAATCTTGCTGTCCTGCTGGTCAACCAAGTAGGTGCGCAGCACACTCATGGTGCCGAAGCCGGCCACAAGCAGTCCGAGGGTCAACAACATCACCGTGACGCTGGTGATCTTGGTTCGTAGTGAGACGCCGCTCCACCACTGACTCAGGTGCTCATGCATAGGGAAGTAAGGCTAAACCTTTGCTGCCTTCAACATGTAACCGAAACCACGCTTGGTCTGAATGATGGGCTCGTCGGAGAACTGATCCAACTTGCGGCGCAGGTAGGAAATGTAGCTCTCCACGATTCCGGCGTCGCCGTTGAAATCGTATTCCCACACGTGGTCGAGGATTTGTGCCTTCGACAGAACACGGTTGGGGTTCAGCATCAGGTAACGCAGTAATTTGAACTCGGTGGGGCTCAGCTCGATCTGCTCATTGCCGATGGTCACCTCGTGGGTGTCTTGATCCATGGTCAGCTCGCCCGCGCGGATGACTGCTTCTTCGTCATCGTGCATGGTGCGGCGCAGGATGGCCTTGAGGCGCGCGACGATCTCGTCGAGGCTGAACGGCTTGGTGACGTAGTCGTCTCCACCCACCGTCAACCCGGTGATCTTGTCTTCCGTGTCGTCCTTGGCCGTGAGGAAGAGGATGGGGGCCGTGTAGCCGGAGGCACGCAGGCGCTTGGTCACACCAAAGCCGTTCATGTCGGGCAGCATCACGTCGAGGATGATGAGGTCAGGTTCTTCCTCGAGCACAGCAGAGATCGCCTGGGCGCCGTTACCAACGGCACGCACGGCGAAGCCGGCGAAACGCAGGCTCGTGGTCAGCAGGTCGCGGATGTTCGGTTCGTCATCAACGATAAGAATCTTCGGTCCATCGGTCATACGCCCAGTATCTGCGCGTTCACTGGATGATTCCTGTGAATGGGACGCTGCAGGGGTGGGTGGCAGCAGAGTGCACTGGATACCCGGGCTATTAGACAGGTGACGTGATCGTGCTACCCTCGTGCCGAGGCTTGTAACCGCTCTGGCGGGCAATACCGACGGTCACACCAACGATGGTGCGATCGAATCCGTATTCGCCCGAAGGTTTTTATGATTGTCCAACGGATTTTCAACAACAGCGTTGTCAGTGCACACGATGGCAGCGGCAACGAAGTTATCGTCCTCGGCAAGGGGCTTGGCTTCAACGCCCGTCCCGGCGACGTGCTCAGGCAGGACCTGGCCGAGAAAACGTTCCACCTGCGCGACAGCGCGATGAACGATCGCTTCCAGGATCTCGTCGCCACCATCCCCGCCGACATCCTCCACGTGACCGACGACATCGTACGGTTGGCGCGCACGGTGCTAGACCGCGAAATCAGCGACAGCATCTACATTTCGCTCGCCGACCACCTCACCTTCGCGCGTCAGCGGTTGCAGGACGGCATGATCCTGCGCAACCCGCTCACCGTCGAAGTGCGCACCTTCTACCGCGACGAATATGCGGTCGCGGCCCAGGCCATTGATCTGCTGCGCTCTCAGCTCGGAATCGCGTTTCCCGAAGAAGAAACCACCAACGTCGCTCTTCACATTGTGAACGCCGAGGTCGGAGACAGCTTCTCCGACGTCGGCGCCATGATGGAACTCACCCGCTCCGTCATCAGCATCATCAAGTACCACTTCGGGCTTGAATTTGATGAGGAAAGCATTCGCTACTTCCGGTTTATCACCCACGTGAAGTACTTCTGCCAGCGTGTGGTGCTGGGCGAGACCACCGACCGCGACGACGAGTCGCTGTTCGAGTTCATCTCCGCGAAGTACCCGGAGATCATGCGCTGCATCGACAAAGTCGACCGGCACGTTCAAAAGACCAACAACTACACGATGTCGCATTCTGAGCAGCTGTACCTCGCTCTGCACATCGAACGCATGCTCTAAATCCCGCGTTCCCGCACCCTTTCCCCACTCCTCGCCACCGCCCGGTCGACCCTGACCGGGCACGCCTTCATAGAAGAGAAACCCCATGAAATACGAAAAAAACGCCCCTGAAATCGTTGAGGCGGTGGGCGGTCTCGACAACATTCGGTCCGTGTACCACTGCGTCACCCGCGTCAGATTTGACCTCGTGGACAATGACAAGGTCAACACCGCCGCGTTGCAAGCGGTCGCTCCCGTGATGGGAACCAACATTCAAGGACGCCAGTTTCAGGTCATCATCGGCAACGATGTCGCCCGCGTGTTCGAAGCCATCACCGCCGCCTACCCTTCCCTCAAAACCTCCACAGAAACCGTTACCCCAGCGGATGCCTCGGCGCCCGGCAAAAAGGCGAACCCCCTCACCAAGTTGCTCGACTTCATTGCAGGAGTCTTTGCCCCTATCCTGCCCGCCATTGCCGGCGCCGGTCTGCTCAAAGGTTTTATGGCCCTGTTTGTGAGCCTCGGCTGGGCTGACAACACCACTGACACCTACGCGGTGCTCACCGCAATCTCCGACGGGGTGTTCTACTTCCTGCCCATGCTTGTCGCCGTCAGTGCGGCCCGCCGATTTGGCGCCAACATGTTCATTGCTATGGGGGTCGCCGGCGCACTGCTGTATCCGGCCCTCATCACCCTGATGTCGTCGGGCGACGCCGTTGACTTCCTCGGCGTGCCGGTCACAGCCGTCAGCTACGCGTCATCCGTCATTCCTATTTTGTTGGCCGTGTGGTTGATGTCGTGGGTGGAGAAGGGCATGAACAAAATCACGCCCGGGGCCATCAAAACGCTGGTTGTTCCGTTGGTCACACTCATCGTTGTGGTGCCAATCACTTTGGTCGCACTCGGCCCGCTCGGCAGTTTTGTTGGCGAAGGAATGTCGGGTGGCATTAACTGGCTGCTCAACAACGGTGGTGTTTTCGCCGGAATCATCATTGGTGGCCTGCTGCCGCTGATCATCATGACCGGAATGCAC
>DASYMY010000148.1:0-4303 GCA_036008825.1 Glaciihabitans sp. | reverse complement strand
GCCACCAGCACGTATTTCCCGTCCTCGTGCACGGGCGCACTCAACATCACCGCGCGTTTCTCACCCGTTTTTCGACCAATGGTGTGCAGCTCGACCACCGGCATTGTTCCCAGCCGCGAGCCAATTCTGCCCCCGGACAGCGCCAATAGGCCACGGTGGGCCTGGCTCATCACCTTCATCATGGTGTCGGTCACCGCGTTACGAATGCTCATGCTGGCAGTGTACGAGCACCCGCCCACACACCTGACAAAATGAGCGGATGACTGCAACGCTTGTGGCGAAAGGCCTCGCCGGTGGGTACGCCCACCGCACTCTGTTCACCAACCTCGATCTCACTGTTGCGCCCGGAGATGTGGTCGGTGTTGTTGGTGTGAATGGTGCAGGCAAGTCAACACTGCTGAACCTACTGGCCGGTATTGTGCCGCCACAGGAAGGCACGGTTCAGCTCAGCCCGGCGGATGCCTTTATTGGTGCTCTGCCTCAAGAGCACGAGCGAGTTCCTGGAGAAACGGTTGCCGAGTACATCGCCAGACGCACCGGCTGCGCGGCGGCAACCGCAGAGATGGATGCGGCAGCTGTCGCGCTCGGGGAGACCAGCTCAACGCCCCGGCCCGATGGGTTGGATCCCGCCGACGTCTACTCCCTAGCCTTAGAGCGATGGCTCGCCAGCGGTGCGGCCGACCTCGACGATCGATTGCCCGCCCAGTTGGCCGATCTTGGGATGGGCTCCGACACTGCAGTATCGGGGAGCGCTTTGATGACCTCCCTCTCCGGCGGGCAGGCCGCGCGGGTGGGACTTGCCGCCCTTCTGTTGTCTCGATTCGACATTGTTTTACTCGACGAACCCACCAATGACCTCGACTTGGACGGCCTGGAACGGCTCGAGAAATTTGTCCGTGGCCTGCGTGGTGGGGTGGTGCTCGTCAGCCACGATCGCGAGTTTCTCGCCCGGTGTGTTACTCGGGTTCTTGAGCTGGATCTGGCGCAGGGTAGTAACCGTGTGTTCGGCGGAGGGTACGACTCCTACCTCGAGGAACGCGAAACCCAACGCTCCCACCTGCGGGAACAGTACGAGGAGTTTGCTGACAAAAAAGCGGACCTTGTTAGCCGTGCCCGCACCCAACGCGAATGGTCAAGCCAAGGGGTGCGGAACGCGCTCAAAAAGGCGCCAGACAACGACAAAATTCGGCGAAAGGCGTCCGCGGAGTCGAGCGAAAAGCAAGCCCAAAAGGTTCGTCAAATGGAAAGCCGAATCGCGCGGCTGGACGAGGTGGAGGAGCCCCGCAAAGAGTGGCAATTGGAGTTCACCATCGGGTCGGCGCCCCGCTCCAGCACGGTGGTTGCGACTCTGACGAACGCCGTGTTCGCAAGAGGTGACTTCACTCTCGGCCCCATCTCACTCCAGGTGAGCGCGGGGGAGCGAATTGGTATTACCGGTCCCAACGGTGCAGGAAAGTCCACCCTGCTGGCTGGCCTACTCGGTCGTCTGGCCCCACGAGAGGGGACCGCGAGTGTGGGCTCACGGGTCAGTATCGGCGAGATCGATCAGGCGCGCGCCGTGTTATCAGGACCGGCGACACTCGCTGCCAGTTTCGAAGCGCTGCTACCGGACTGGACGGTGGCCGACGTGCGCACACTTCTGGCTAAGTTTGGGCTTAAAGCCGACCACGTAATGCGTCCCGTTGAAGAATTGTCTCCGGGTGAGCGCACCAGAGCAGCGCTGGCGGTACTGCAAGCCCGCGGAATCAACCTCCTCGTGCTCGACGAACCCACCAACCATCTGGATCTCGCCGCGATCGAGCAATTAGAGCATGCGCTGGAAAGCTTCGAGGGAACGATGCTGCTCGTCACCCACGATCGTCGGATGCTGGAAACCGTGCGTCTCGACCGCCATTGGATCGTCGAAGACGGAACCCTCACCGAACGATAACCACCCGCCCGGGTCGCGCCGCTGCCCCACCACGGCTTACGTTGGGTTAATGCTCATTATTGAAGTCATCCGCCGATTTGGACTGCTTATCGTTGGTATCGCCGCCACCGTGGTGGGTCTCATCGCGTTCCTCTCACCGCAAGCCAACTCGACTATTGGTGGAGTGATACTCGCCATCGGGGTAATCGCACTAATCATCTGGGGACTGCGCGCTTCCCGCCGCTCCGGTAGCGGATCCGACGCGCCCGAATAAACGCGCAGGAATGCGCAGCCCCCTCCTCGCGGTTGAATCTGCACATGGCGCGCGACTATGTCACTGCGCTCCGATGAATAGAAGGAGAAACGCCTTATGGCTTCAGTACCCACCATCACTTTGAACAACGGCATCCAGATCCCGCAGCTCGGATTTGGTGTCTTCCAGATTGACCCCAGCGAAACCAAGGCTGCCACCCTGCAGGCACTTGAAGTGGGTTACCGCCACATTGACACCGCAGAAATGTACGGTAACGAGAAAGAGGTTGGCGAGGCCGTCCGCGAGTCGGGTATCGACCGCAGCGAGATATTTGTTACCAGCAAGCTGAACAACTCGTTCCACGATCGCGACGACGCGCTGGGCGCGTTCGAGGGCACCCTCGCTGCGCTCGACATTGACTACCTAGACATGTTTCTCATTCACTGGCCGATGCCTGAGGTTGGGAACTATGTCGAGACGTGGAAGGCCATGGAGGAGATGTACGCATCCGGTCGCGTGAAGGCGATTGGTGTGTCCAACTTCCACGCCACTCACCTGCAGCGTCTGTTCGATGAAACGGACACCGTTCCTGCCGTCAACCAGATCGAAGCGCACCCCTACCTCACCCAGGATGCGCTGCGCGCGTTCAACGCCAAGCATGGAATTGCGACCGAGGCATGGTCTCCCATTGCGCAGGGCAACGTCCTTGAGGACCCCGCACTGGTCGCCATCGCTGAGCGCGTCGGCAAGTCCACCGCACAGGTGACACTGCGTTGGCACATTCAGCTGGGCAGCATTGTGTTCCCCAAGTCGGTCACCCGTAGCCGTGTTGAAGAGAACTTTGCTCTCTTCGACTTCACCCTCACGGACGAGGACATGGCAACAATCTCGTCGCTGAACCGCGACGAGCGCACGGGGCCGAACCCGGACGAATTCAACTGGATTCCCTAACAGCGCCAGCGCTGTAGTGCTGAGGCCGCCCGTTGACCCTTCTGGTCAGCGAGCGGCCTCAGGCGTTTCTGGCACCATCTCTTGCAATACCCAGCCATTGCCGTCTGGGTCGGAGAAAAATACGAACCTGCCCCAGGGATAGTCTTCTACCCCGCGGGCCTCGACTCCTGCCGCACGCAGATCAGCTAACGCCGCGTCGGCGCTTGCAATGACCACCTGCACCCCATCAAGGTCACCCGGTTTCATTTTCGTCAACCCGTAATCCAACATGATGGAACAGGCGGATCCGGGTGGGGTGAGCTGCACGAAGCGGGATGACTCGTCAACGACGACGTCTTCGTCCGCAGTGAAACCCAGCGTTTCAACGTAGAACTGTTTGGCGCGGTCAATATCGCTCACCGGCACGGCGAGCAGTTCAATTTTCCAATCCATCTGTGCCTCCTCCGAGTCACACGGTGACCACAAAGGATGCGCATACTGGTCGCCTGGTGAAACAACTTGGGTCCGGTCAGTCCTAGTTATAGGACAGACCGGACCCAGGCACAACGGGTCAGCCCCGCTTTGCAGCGAGTTTAGTGACCGGCGGGAAGCCGTTCGCCCTCAGGCAATGCTGCGGGGGTTTTGACGAAGAACGCGGCAACTATGGCGAAAAGCGAAATGATTGTGCCGTACATAAAGGCGGTGGTGATGCCTTCCGCCGTCGCATGGGTCTCCGACGCACCTTCTGCTGACAGAGCGGCGACCTGTGAGGTCATGACCGCGATGAACACCGCAGTGCCAAAAGCGCCGGCGAGTTGCTGAATAGTTCCCACAATTGCGCTTCCGTGCGAGTACAGCGGCTTCGGCAGTGAGCCGAGACCGGCGGTAAACAGCGGGGTGAACAGCAGCGCAAGGCCGGCGCTGAGCACCATGTGGCATACCAGCACCATCCACACGGGAGAGTTTTCGGTCAGCTGTGAGAGGGCGAGGAACACGATGCTCACCAGGAGCGACCCGGGGATCAGTAGTGGACGCGGACCCACCCTGTCGAACGCTCGGCCCACAAACGGGGCCATAACGCCCATGAGGAGGCCACCGGGTAGCAGCAGCAGCCCCGAGGTAAGCACACTCATTCCGAGCACAGTTTGGACAAAGATCGGAAGCAAAATGATTGTTCCAAACAGAGCCATCATGCTGATTGCGAGCATGAT
>DASYMY010000147.1:0-3429 GCA_036008825.1 Glaciihabitans sp. | reverse complement strand
AAGCGCGATCACTTTAATAACCCCGGCGCCTTCTGGCACAAAGGCCGCGAAGACAAAAAACATAATTAGGGCTGCGGCGGTGACCACGCGGGCTGCGCCGGAGAAGCCGCGCACGATGGCGCCACGCGCGTCACCGGTGTGGACGTAGTTTTCTCGCATTCCGGAGACAAGGAACACTTCGTAGTCCATCGCGAGCCCAAACAGGACGGCCATTAGCAGGATCGGCATAAAGCTGAGGATGGGGCCGGGTTCCACGTGGAGAAGGTCGGCGAACCAGCCCCACTGGAAGATGGCGACAACAACACCGAAGGAGGCCAGTACTGACAGGAGGAACCCGGCGGCGGCCTTCAACGGCACAAACACCGAACGGAACACCATCATCAGCAGAACAATGGACAGGCCAACCACGATGATGCCAAAGGGCAGCAGCGCGTTGTTCAGCCGACTGGAGATATCGATTTGAACAGCAGTGGAGCCGGTGACGGCGATTGCAGTGTTGTACCGGTCTTCGATTTCGGGAGCGAGCTCACGAATTCGCTCGACCAGCTCAGTGGTCTCCGGGTCGGCCGGACCGCTGACCGGGATCACCTGAATGATGGCGGTGTCGATTTCGGGGTTGGGCAGTCCCTGGCTGACGTACGACACGTCGTCGAGTACACGAAGTTCGGCTGCGATCGAGTCGAGATCGTTCAAAATGTCGGTGGTCTGCGTGATGTCGACAAGCACAATGAGGGGCCCGTTGCGTCCCTCGGTGAAGCCATCCGAAATGAGGTCGTAGGAGTCCCGCGCGGTGGATCCCTTGGTTTCTGACGATCCGTCTGGCAGCGCCAAGGTGAGGCTGAATGCGGGGATCGCGAGTGTGCCAAGAATTCCGACGACGGCGATGACGGCGACGATGGGGAACTTGAGGACAACGCCAACCCATTTCTCGCCGAACGACTTGTGGTCGGTGTCGTGTGAGGTGGCGCGGCGTGCTGCCCGCGATCCGGCCTTCGGTGCCAGCCGGGACCCGGCCAGTCCCATCAGTGCGGGCAGCATGGTGAGCGAGACGAGGATGGCCAGAAGCACAGCGGCGGCGGCCGAGATTCCCATGGCGGTGAGGAACGGAATCTGGACCACCATCAGGCCAAGCAGCGCAATGATGACGGTGACACCTGCAAACACAACGGCGCTGCCGGCTGTGGCGACCGAGGTGCCCGCCGATTCTTCTGGATCCATTCCGTTGCCCAGCTGGTTTCGGTGCCTGGAGAGAATAAAGAGGCCGTAGTCGATGCCCACTGCAAGGCCGATCATCAGCGCCAGAAGGGGTGTTGCACTGGAGATGGTCGTGAAGGCGGAGACCGCAATGACCCCGCCCATGGCCACACCGATTCCCACAATCGCCGTCAGCAACGGCATTCCGGCGGCGAGCAGCGACCCAAAGGTAATAAAGAGCACCAGTCCGGCGAAAACTACGCCAATGATTTCAGTCGGTGTGATGCCGTAAGCGACGTCCTGAAAGACCGTTCCGCCGTATTCAACGACTAGCCCCGCGTCTTCAAGTTCTGTTCCCGTTGAGCGGATGTCAGTGAGTGTTTGTGGATCAACCTCTTCGGTTTGCCCACTCAGCTGAACCGTGATGATGGCGGTGCTGTTGTCCTCAGAAACCGCATTGGTGGCGTACTCGTTGAACGGCGACAACACTTCGTCCACGCCGTCGATGGCAGCAAAATCGGTGACGGATTCTTCAATGGCATCGGTGTATTCGGCGTCTTGAACGGTATCGCCGTCGGGTACCTGCACAACAACTTGCGCGCTGGCACCTGCCGCTTCGGGGAAAACGGCGGCCAGACGGTCGATGGCTTCCTGCGATTCTGTGCCGGGGATCGCAAAAGATTCCTGGGTCTGCCCGCCGAGAGCGAAACCTCCGCCGAGAATCCCGACCATCAGCACAAGCCAAATGCCAATAACCGCCCACGGTTTGCGGAACGAGAGCCGGCCGAGCCGGTAAAGGAAAGTGGCCACGCGGAGGGTGCTCCTAGTTCAGTACGGGAGAAACGGTAAGTGCGGGAGAAACAGTAAGTGCGGGAGAGACAGAAACGGGAGCAAGCAATTCAGTCATGATGGTGACAAGAGCAGCCCTGGTCTCGTCGATCGGTGATTCGGTCTGGCCAAACTCGTCTTGGGTGACCAGAGAGTATGCGGCACCGCCAAGAGCCATTCCGAAGCGCATCCGGTCTTCTGTGCTGTTGACCGCGGCACCAAACACTTCGGCAATACGGCCAACAACTTCGTTGGCGCGCCCCACAGCGGGGACGTCTTCGAGCGAGCGTGCCTGGTTGATAAACATGTGCACTTCGCTGCGGTGCGCCAGAAGGAAGTCAACAAACCGCACAATGAACGCGTGGCGTCGTTCCTGGGTGAATTCCAGACCCTCCATTGCACTGATGATGCTGTCCATCGCGTCGATGGCCGGCGCGATGGCTGCTTCAAGAAGCGCCTCTTTTGAGGAGTAGTGGTACAGCACACTGGACTTGGAGAGACCAGCAATTTCTGCGATGCGATGCAGCGAGGTGGACCCATATCCGGAGCGCGCGAATTCGCGCAGCGCAATGGTCCGAAGTTCTTCCTGGCTCGACATTGCTCCACCGTAACTGACCGATCGGTCAGCGCCCTGTCCGATCGGTCAGTTTTTCAGGAAGTTGCCAGAATCACCAGGACAGCACCCACACAGCCGGCACCACGGTAAGCGGAACGACGAGCACTCCGAGGGCCGCGTAGCGCCACCATGAAATTTCCACATCCAAGGCCGCGAGTCGACTGTGCCAGAGCAGTGTTGCCAGTGACGCCCACGGGGTGATCAGCGCACCCGCGTTCACCCCAATCAGCAGTGCCGCAAATCGAAGGTCACTGCCCGCAACCGGCTCAAGCGCCAGATACGCGGGCAAGTTGTTGACCGCATTGGCGCCGAGAACACCCAACCCGGCCAGCTGCAACAGCTGCGGGAAGCCATCACCAGTACCGGCAACATTTGCTAAAGCGTCGGTCAACCCAATGGAATGCCCCGCCTCAATCACAATGAACAACCCTGAGGCCAGAAGCACCAACTGCCAGGGCAGTAACGACACACTCAGTGCGGAGCGACGCCGAAAAGCGAATAACACCAGTAGCACCAGAGCCGCCACGGTGGTTGGCATCCAGACCGGCATACCCGACACCAGCAACGGAATTAGCGCCACAACAACGGCCGCGCTGACCACAAACAACATGCGGTCGTTCGGGGAGCTTGTTCGTTGGGGCCGATATCGACGGAGGAGGTCTTTGCGATAGACCACAAACAGCACAACGCTGGGAACAACAATGCAGACAATGGCGGATGCCCCCATCACGCTGGCAAACGCAATCGGGCTACTAATTCCCATGCGCTGCTCGGCGAGCAGGTTGGTGAGA
>DASYMY010000146.1:0-1612 GCA_036008825.1 Glaciihabitans sp. | reverse complement strand
CTCGGCGATGGGAGTGACCCCAGCGAGAATCACCCCGGCGAGATTCACCTCAGCCAGGTCACGACGGATGTCGACCTCGCGCGCCGCTGGCTTGTCGAGTTCGAGGGCGCGGGGCTCGACGGTGTCGTCGCGAAGCCCCTCGCGGCAGCATACGTTCCCGGAAAACGGCTGATGCTGAAGACCAAACACCACCGCACGGCGGACGTCGTCGTGCTCGGATACCGCATTCACAAGAGCGGCCAGGGGGTGGGATCGTTGCTGCTCGGCCTCTATGACAGCGAGGGAAACCTGCGAAACGTCGGTGGGGCATCCGCGTTCAGTGATGCGCGTCGGCTGGAACTGGTCGACGAGCTGGCGCCGCTCGTGCAGCGCGACGAAGCGGGAGACATCGTGCGCGGCGAGACCGATCGCAGCCGGTTCTCCGGCAGCAAGGACACCTCGTACGTGCGCCTTGAGCCCACCCGGGTGGTGGAGGTGCGATACGACCAGATGGAGGGCTCCCGGTTCAGGCACACCGTGCAGTTCTATCGCTGGCGCCCCGACCGCGACCCCCGCTCGTGCACCTTCGAGCAGTTGGAGGTGCCCGTCGCCTACGACCTGAGCAGAGTGCTCGTCTAACCCATTCGAGTAGCACACGACATTTTCTCAGAAACTCTGGCGCAAGAGGTGGGTCGGGCGTACGTTGAGGTCTCGTCACCCATCCACCCGACTTAGCTGTGAGCGACTGTGCCTACTCCGATGTTCATTCCTGTCGATTCAACAGTCCTCCTGTCGGTGTCTGCCCCCCTTCTGGGCTTTGCCCAGCCGGCTACATGCCGGCCGATCCGCTTTCCTTCGCGGTGGTCGGAGACGTGCGAGGGCGGGTCGAGTGAACGACTCCGCCTGGAACTTCGGTGACGGCGCCACCGCCACCGTCAGCCACCCCGTGACCACCACCGCACCCCCCGCCACCCACCGTCGGGACGTTGGCGAAGGACACCTTCGCCCGCACGGTGAACGCCGGCCTCGGCACCGCCACCGCGAGCGACTTCGCGGTCAACAACGGGGCTGCGAGAATCACCACCCCCGCCGAACACCGACCAGATCCTCGCCGGGCACCACCGTCCCCGGGCTCACACCCACGCCACCGGAGCCCAACTCCAGTTCCGCCTCCAGGTCACCGGCACCAACCCCACCACCATCCAAGCCAAAGTATGGAAAACCGGCACCACCGAACCCACCGCCTGGCAGCTCACCACCACCGACCCACCGCTGCCCTCCAGCAGCAGGCGGAATCGGCCTCTACAGCTACCTCAGCGGCAGCGCCACCCCCACACCCCAACCCATCACCTGGGACAACCTCACCACCACCACCACGCACTAGCTGTCGACCATTACCCGCAGTACAGTCACTAGCACAAGGAACCAAAGGAGCCTGCCATGGCCGATGAATCGGGCAACCAGGAACTGCGTGGCATGACAGTTGACGAGTTGCAGCAGAAAGCGAAGGACGCGGGCGTCAGCGGGGTCTCCGACCTGCGAAAAGATGACCTGATCGAGGCCCTCGCGAAAGCCGGTGTTGGTGGCGACAACAGCGGCGACAGCGAAGATGCCGGCGCGGGCCCCGACGGTG
>DASYMY010000145.1:0-2436 GCA_036008825.1 Glaciihabitans sp. | reverse complement strand
GCTGCATGTGCCGGCGGGAAGGTTGTCGTGTGTCACGCCGAGGCGTACCTGGCACGACGGTTAGACCGGTTGGTGGCCGATGCCGTGGGTACGGCGGTGGGGCGAACGTTGTCGCGCAGGGTGGGCCGCCAGGTACTGGGGGATCCGAGTGTGACCGTGATCCTTGATGGTGTTTCTGAGCTTCCACGGCAGGTCAGGTCCGAGCTCGCCGAAGACCTTCGTACACACCTTGCCGGTGCCCACGGGTCACGGGTGGTCGGGGTCGGGCGCGATGAAGGGGTGGGCGCGACCGTTTTCCCGGCCTCAGTGACGGTGCAACGGTTATACCCGCGCGCGTTCGGGCGTCCGGAGAGGCTCACGTTGACCGCGAAGGTACTGGGCGAACCTGAGAGCGGCGTCTCTGGGCCCGTTACCGTCCGCGGCGGGGGACCAGCCGCTCTGGCGGGATCCGGTGGAGGCGATATAGAGGACTTTTCTCCTCGCTGCTACGAGGCGTTGGCGCAGGTTGAACATGCGTTGGGCGATGCCGCCGGCAATCCGATGCTGCTCGAGCTAGCGCTGCAACTGGTGGCGGGTGGGGTCCCGTTCACCGACCGGGCTTCAGTGTACGAGTTGACCGTCTCGCGAATGTCTGACCGCGCCAATGGCGGCGACGTGCGCCTGG
This sequence comes from Glaciihabitans sp., assembly GCA_036008825.1. Lineage (GTDB taxonomy): Bacteria > Actinomycetota > Actinomycetes > Actinomycetales > Microbacteriaceae > Glaciihabitans. The sequence continues at coordinate 1,772 of DASYMY010000145.1, read as the reverse complement.
CGGTCGCTGTGCTCGGCGTTGTGTTCGCTGAGCTTCTGGATGAGGGACGGCGGTACGCAAACCCGCTGGAGTGGGAAAGCATGATCGCCGGAGCCGCAGTGTTCCTTGATGAGCGCGGCGTTGCGACCGATGTCGTCGCCATTCGTGAGGCGGTCGCTCGAAGCGGTCTGGTCAACGCAGTGACCACCGGGATTGGGCACACAACGCTCCGAGTGCCCGTTCACGACTCCTTTGCCGATTACTTCGCTGCTCGTGCACACGCAGACGGGCTGGTCCGCCTACCAGAGACGCTGCTCGAAAATGACGAGAACCGTTTGTGGTTTTCCTCCCAGATGCGGATGCTCAACGACTCAGAGGTACTGGCAGTGGCCAGGCAGTTGCCGTTTACCTTGGTGCGGGTCAGTGAGTCGGACCACAACACCATCAGCGAGCAGGCGCCCGGAATCGTGGCCGCTTTACTGAACGCTGTCCTTCCCGACGACACGGACGTCGAGGTGACAATGTGGCGGACGGCGAACGGCAAGACGATGGCTCAGGCCGGGACTGGAGCCACAACGTGGGTCGACCCGGCGCAGGCCCCGGCGTTCTTCGCGGGTCCAACGGTGGTGGCCGAGGACAGCGATGGCCCTACCGCGGTCGCGGTGCGACTGTGGCGACTTATCCTCAGACAGCGGCTACGTCGCGATCGTCGGTTGCGGCCGCGAGACCCTCGGTCGCGTCAGGAAGCCTGCGACCAGCTGAGCGCACACTGCCGCGAGGTGATCGCTGCACTGACAACAGTCCTGGCTGAAGTCGCACCGCCCGGCACGATCAACCGGTTGCAGGAGACCATCGGCCCACTCGGCATGACCGGCGTGGTCTACGAACGTCAGGGCCGCAGCTTTGGTCCAGACGGGTGGCCCGTCAGGTACCGGCATACAGAAGCAGTCGATTTAGCTGCTGCGTCTGATTCCTCCCCGCCGCCTGAGGAGCGAACCGGTGAATACGCCGCGTGGACCGACGTGGTGTCCCGGGTCTCAACTTCACCGGAAATCACCGCTGCTAAGGCTGTCGGCGAGGCGGTCACTAAACTGACACGAAACCACTGGCTGTGAATTAGACGACGCGCGAAAGGCACATCACGTGAACCCTGGCGAAGACACATCCCCTGAACTGTGGTCCGCCATCTGGAGGTTGGCCGAATCCTGGTCGCAAACCCCCGTTGTCCAGGAGATTGCAGCGACGCTGCCCCGGAACCGTCCTTCGGATGAACGAGGAGACAAAGCGGTCGGCATCCCTGCGCTCTTGCGGCACCTCGAAGTCCGCGCCGGCATGATGATGAAGCCCCTGATGTACGCCAGCCGTATCCCTGCGCTTCTTGATCAGCCTCTAGTCGGTGGGTTCGGGATGCCTGCGGTCGACGAGTATGAGTTGGGCAAATGGCTACAGATGGCTGCGAAGTTGGAGCGCGCCCACCGGATAACCTTAGGTTGGCTTCGCTCCTCACTGGCGGGGTACCCAATTCTCCTTCCGCCGCAACTGGCGCCCAGTACTCCATTAACGACCAGGGAGATGACGCCGCGCTACATTTGGCACAAGGAGGAGTTGGCTTCCGGCTTGAACCAACGGATTGCGCCGCCTTCAGTGCCGGACCTGCTCGGCGCGGACGCGATGGGTGCTTCACAACTTGACCGGGCTGCCCGCCAAGTGAGTCAGGCGCTAACGAAGTCCCAGGCGTGGGTCGACTTTGACAGTGCACAGCCCGCCTTAGACGACGACGCGAAGGAGGCGTT
>DASYMY010000144.1:0-4011 GCA_036008825.1 Glaciihabitans sp. | reverse complement strand
CCAAAGGCTGTCGTGCTGCCATTACACCAAGGCGGATTGCACAGTTTCGTGCGGAACAAGTCTGCCAGATGCCAGAGCCTTCCAACCACGCTGCCGCAAATGTGGCCTCGGCAGCATAATGGGGGGATGCCTGCACACGACGAAGTCGACCGAATTGTCGATGCGTGGACCCGGGAGCGTCCCGACCTCGATTTCGCTCCGCTGCAGGTATTGAGCCGGGTTGGGCGGCTGTCTAGGCACCTGGAGCGGGCTCGCCGCACCGCCTTCGCGGCATCCTCTCTCGAGCCCTGGGAATTTGATGTGCTTGCCGCGCTACGTCGAGCTGGCGCCCCGTACCAGTTGAGCCCGAAGGCACTTTTGCAGCAAACACTGGTCTCTAGCGGCACCATGACTAACCGAATTGACCGGTTGGTTGAGCGTCACCTGGTGGACCGTCGCACTGATCCCAACGATGGACGCGGCATTCTGGTGGTGATGACCGAACGCGGTCGCGAGCGGGTGGACGCCGCCATCGCCCTGCTCCTCGAAGCGGAAGCGGTGATTCTCGAAGGCCTGCCCTCAGCCGATCAGGAGCATCTCAGCTCGCTGCTTCGCAAACTCAGCATCGACTTCGACCAGCACGATACCGATTGAAACGAACCTACTTACGTTTGCGGGTCGCCGCGAGGTACATCCGCGACGGCATTACCCGTTCGTGCTTGGCGAGATAGTTGGTCGCGGCGGCGAGGGTGTCGCGGTACACACGAAAGGGCCGTGCGCCCAGCTCGGTCACTTCATACCGATCGCCCACTCGCTCCACGAATCCCAGCAGGGCCATTCCGTCGCTTTCGTTGCGGCGGATGTCGCTAATTCGCCATTCATGGTCAGAAATCGGAATGATGCGGATATCTCGAACGCTCGGCAGCGCCTCGATCTCCTCCACCATGCCGCGCTCGTAACCGTCGGTATCCCCCATGGCCGTTTCAAGAATTGTCATTGCCCACATCTTTCAGTGATGTTGTCGGTACCTACGACACCACAGATACAAACAAAACAAACGCCCTTGACTTTGGAGCACTTCCGCCGCGCTTTTGGCGGTGCGTGTGGGTTCACCGCAGTGTGGGGGTGCGGGTTTACCTCCGGAGTGCCTTGCGAGCGAGCCAGCCGCCCGCGAACTGCACCAGTTGCACGAGCACGATGATGACAATCACGGCGGCCCAGGTGACAACGGGGTTGAACTGGCGGTACCCGTAGAGCAACGCGAAGGCTCCCAGTCCCCCACCGCCCACAACACCGGCGACGGCGGTCATATCAACCACGGCGACGAAGATGAAGGTGTAGCCAAGGATGAGCGGGCCGAGAGCTTCCGGCAGCAGGATGGTGCCGATGATGCGGAACGGTCCTGCGCCGACGGAGCGGGCAGCCTCAATAACACCGGGGTCCACCGTGAGGAGGTTCTGTTCAACAATCCGGCTAATCGCGAAGGAGGCCGCCAGCGAGAGAGTGAACACGATGGCGTTGTTGCCAATACCGGTTCCAATGACCAGGCGTGCCAGTGGCTGCGCCGCGGCGAGAAAGATGATGAACGGGATGGGCCGGAAGGTGTTCACGATCACACTCAGCACCGACGACACTGCCCGGTTTTCAAGAATGCTGCCCCGCCGGGTGGTGTACAGCGTCAGGCCCATCAGCAGGCCGCCCACTCCCCCAAAGAGCATGGTCAGCGCCACAATGTAGAGCGTTTCGCCAGCGGCGACCCACAGTTCGTCCTGGAGGGAAAGTAGTTCATCCATATTTAGTTGACCTCCGTCACGGTGACTCGGTTGTGGACGGCGGCGAGGGCCCGCTCAATGGCGGTCGCCTCCCCCGTGAGTGCGAGGGTGAGATGACCGAAGGTGCGGCCCTGAATGTCGTTGATGCCGCCGTAAATGAGCTCAAAGGCAACCTGGTGTCTCGAGAACTCGTCGAACACGGTGGACTGGGTGATTGAGCCGTCGATGAACGAGAGTGTGACAATTTTTCCCGGATGCCGATCGCGAAGGACCTGCAACTCGTCAGCTTCGGGCACGGCACGCACCACCGTCGCAACGAACTTCTGCGCAGCAGAGGATTGTGGTGCGGAGAACACATCGAAGACGCTGCCGCGCTCCACAATGCGCCCCTCCTCCATCACGGCGACTTTGTGAGCGATCGACCGGATCACCTCCATCTCATGGGTGATCACCACGATGGTTGTGCCGAACTCTTCGTTCACTCGTTTGAGTAGCGCCAGCACGTCCCGGGTGGTTTCCGGGTCAAGTGCGCTGGTGGCCTCATCGGCGAGGAGAATTCGGGGGCTAGTGGCTAATGCTCGGGCGATACCCACTCGCTGCTTTTGTCCGCCGGAGAGTTCGTTGGGGAAGCTCGCGGCTTTGTCCGCCAGCCCCACAAAGTTGAGCAGGTCCGAAATGCGGGCATTGCGTTCGGCCACGGGAATACCGGCGACCTGTAGGGGGTATTCGATGTTGCGCCACACGCTGCGGGAGTTGAACAGGTTGAACTGCTGGAAGATCATCCCAATGCCCAGCCGCGCTTTCCGCAGCTGCGACTCGGGGGCTCCGCTCAATGTCGCTCCGTTGACCGTAATTTTGCCGGAACTGGGCAGTTCGAGCGCGTTGATCAGCCGAACGAGAGTGCTTTTTCCGGCACCGGAGTAGCCGATGATGCCGTAGATGTCTCCCTCGTTAATGTCGAGGTCCACCCCATCGATGGCGGTGAGGGGGGCTTCCTTTTTGCCGCGACCCGGGAAGGTTTTGGTGACATTGCGGAGGGAGACAATCGGCATACTGGTCCTTTATGTGCGGCCTTTGCCGCGGCGGGTAGCGATCTGCGCTACGAGTGACGGATTACTGGTGACCGTGGTTGATTACTCGTTGGCGAGAGTGTCGGCTTCCACAGTGGCCAGCGACTCTTCCAGCTGGGCGACGGGGGTCTTCAGGATCACGGCGGTGTCGCCGGACTGCTCAACCACCCCGTCGAGCACACTCTGCGTGTTCTGGTAGATGTCAACAACGCGCAGCAGCACATCGTTGTCTTTGTTTTCCTCGGTGGCCGCCCACACGTTGACGTAGGGCAGCGCGGTCTCGTCGGCCGGGTCATCCTGTGCGATCGCGTCTTCGGCGCTGAGCCCAGCCGGTTCCACAAAGTCGTTGTTGATGATCGCCGCGGCGACATCAGGGAGAGACGTAGCGGTCAGCGACGGCTCCAACGTGGTGACCTGGATTCGCGAGTTATCCGCATCGATGTCGTTGAGGGTTGAGTAGATGGTTCCGCCACCGTTCAGTGTGACGAGGCCAACAGATTGCAGCACCAGCAGCGACCGGGACAGGTTGCTGGGGTCGTTCGGAATGGCGATGGTCTCCCCGTCAGGAATGTCCTCCACGGAGTCGTACTTGTCGGAGTACAGCCCCAGCGGGTAGATCGCGGTTGACCCCACCGGTACCAGGGTGTCTGACGCTGAGGTGTTGTACTGGGCGAGGTAGACGATGTGCTGGAACTGATTGAGGTCGAGTTCCCCCTCCGACAGTGCCGGGTTGGGCTGGCTGTATTCGGCGAAGTCGATGAGGTCAATGCTGACGCCGTCCGCGGCAGCCGCATCCGTCAGTTCCGCCCAGTACGGGTCGCTGGCCCCCACAACACCGATACGGACGGGCTCGTCGGGTGAGCCCAGTCCGGAGGTGATGGCACCGTCCGCGGCATCCGCTGTGTTCGATTGTTTGGTGACGTTGACGAAGATCAGAACGCCGGCGACAACCACAACAACGATGGCGGCGATGATGGCAACGATTTTGCCAGTTTTGGGCCGTTGCGGTGGCTGCACAACGGTCGGTGTGGTGGGCGGGATGCTGGACATGGAAAGGCTCCTCGGCTGCTGAACTTACGCGGCCGTGGTGCGGCCAACGGGTTCCAGTTTTGGAGAGGAACGGGCGTCACAAAAATCGTGCGACGGCATATGACAATTTGTAACTGGGCGTCACACACCCACACATTTTT
>DASYMY010000143.1:0-2131 GCA_036008825.1 Glaciihabitans sp. | reverse complement strand
CGGCCCGTAGTCTCGTCAACGCTTACGGTTTGAGGCTCGTGCCTCTATCCGCGAGCATTAGTCCAGCAGTAGAGCGGGTTCCTCAATAACGCTCGCGACATCCGCCATAAACCGGCTAGCGACGTCTCCATCAACAACTCGGTGGTCGAAGCTAGCGCCAATAGTTGTCACGAGACGCGGACGAACTTCGCCGTCGACAACCCACGGTTTCTGCTTGATTGTTCCCAGAGCAACAACCGCCACTTCGCCGGAGTTGAGAATCGGGGTGCCGGTGTCCATACCAAAAGAACCAATGTTGGTAATAGTGATGGTTCCCGCCGAAGTGTCAGCGGGCTGAGTCTTGCCATCGCGTGCGGTCAATGTCAGCTGCTCGAGGGCTTTCGCCAGCTCCAGCAGTGACAACGACTGAGCATCCTTGATGTTGGGCACAATCAGGCCGCGCGGGGTGGCCGCGGCAATGCCCAGGTTGACGTAGTGACGAACGATGATTTCTTTCTCCGCCCACGCGGAGTTCACCATGGGGTTGCGACGAACCGCCCAAATCATTGCCTTGGCCATGATCAGCAACGGAGATACCCGAACGCCCGCAAAGTCAGTGGAATTTTTGAGCCGCTTGACGAATTCCATGGTGCGGGTGGCGTCAACGTCTACAAACAGGCTGACGTGCGGAGCGGTGAACGCGCTTTGTACCATCGCTGTCGCAATGGCCTTGCGCACACCCTTGACGGGAACACGTTCTTCACGCTCGTCGTTCCACGCCGGCGTCTGAATGTTGCGGAAAACACTGGCTTGGGTGGCCTGGCGGATCACGTCGTCCCGGGTGATCTCCCCCACGAGCCCCGTGGCGGTGACCAGCGCGAGGTCAACGCCGAGATCTTTGGCCAGTTTACGGATTGGGGGTTTGGCGATTACGGCAGATGCTGCCGCAGCGGGCACTGAAGACGGCCGCGCAACGGGGGCTGGGGCTGTTGGAGTGACCGGCGGTGCGTCTCCGCGGCGGCGGCGCGAGCCGGAGTGTCCCTTGCTGCCGTACCCAACCAGAACAGCGCCGGGTTTGTCCTCAGCAGTTTCGCTGGTGATGCTGCTGGCCACGTCGGTGACGGCACCTGCGGTGTCGTTGACGGGAACCTGGGGGAGCGCAGCACCGGTTTCTCCACTGGAGACGGTGATGATGACGGTGCCGACATCAACTGTCTGCCCTTCCTCAACGAGCAATTCTGCAACCGTTCCGGAGAACGGCGAAGGCAGTTCGACGAGGGACTTGGCGGTTTCAATCTCAACCAGGACGTCGTTGACAGCAACAGTGTCGCCTGGTTTGACCTTCCAGGAGACGATCTCGGCCTCGGTGAGACCTTCACCGACGTCGGGGAGGAGGAATTCGGAGTTGGCCATAGGAATTGTGTCCTTAGTACGCGAGAGCGCGGTCGACAGCTTCGAGCACGCGGTCGGCGTCGGGGAGGTAGATGGTCTCGAGTTTTGCCGGAGGGAACGGGGTGTCGAATCCGGCGACGCGCAGCACTGGCGCCTCGAGTGAGTAGAACGCACGCTCAGTGACGGTGGCGGCGATCTCGGAGCCCACGCTGACAAAGCCGGGGGCTTCTTGGGCAACGATGAGGCGGCCCGTTTTCCGCACGGAGGCCAGGATGGGTCCGTAGTCGATGGGGGAGAGGGAGCGAAGGTCGATAACTTCGACGCTGGTTCCCTCGCCAGCGGCAATATCTGCCGCTTCCATCAAAACGCTCATCATCGCACCGTGACCGAGCAAAGTAACTTCGGTGCCCTCACGGACAACGCGCGTGGAGTGCAGCGGAGCCGAGCTGGCGGAAAAGTCGACGTCACCCTTGGGCCAGTAGCGACTCTTGGGCTCGAAGAACATCACCGGGTCGTTGCTGGCAATAGCTTCCTGAATCATCCAATACGCGTCGTTGGGCGTCGATGGGCTAACCAGACGCAACCCAGCGGTGTGGGCGAATAGAGCTTCGGGACTTTCTTGGTGGTGCTCGACAGCGCCAATGTGTCCGCCATAGGGCACCCGAATCACCACAGGCATCTGTACGGCGCCCTCGTGGCGGTTTGTGATCTTTGCCAACTGGGTGGTGATCTGGTTAAACCCGGGGAAGATAAACCCGTC
>DASYMY010000142.1:0-1579 GCA_036008825.1 Glaciihabitans sp. | reverse complement strand
CGCTCCGAAATCCCTGAAGCCACCGTTTGGGTGGACGTGGACGCCACGGCCCTCGTCGAGATGCGCGCCGCATTGAAGAAGTCCGACCCGCACAATACGCCCGGGCTGCTGGCCTTCATCGCGCGCTTTGTCACCGCCGGGCTGAAGAAGTACCCCGAGCTGAACACCAGAATTGCCACCACCGAGGACACTGCAGGCGGGGAGATGCAGGAGATCCTAGCGTTCGACGGTGTCAACCTCGGCTTCGCGACGCAGACCGACCGCGGCCTCATGGTGCCCTCGGTGCGCAACGCGGACAAGCTCAGCGCCCGCGACCTGGACGCGGAGATCCGCCGGCTCACGGGAGTCGTGCGCGAAGGCAAGGCGACTCCTTCGGAGCTGGGCCGCGGGACGTTCACCCTGAACAACTACGGTGTCTTCGGGGTGGACGGCTCCGCGGCGATCATCAACCACCCTGAGGTGGGGATCCTGGGCGTCGGGCGCATCATCGACAAGCCGTGGGTGGTCAACGGTGAACTCGCCATCCGTAAGGTCACCGAGCTGACGCTCACCTTTGACCACCGCGTCTGCGACGGCGGTACGGCGGGTGGCTTCCTCCGTTACGTGGCGGATGCAATCGAGAATCCGGGGTCCGTGCTGGCTGATATGTGATGCTGCCGTGTTGAATGAGAATCTCCGGGTCCCATCGCGGCGCGTTTAACCGGTCTTTTGTGTCAGTTAGCGGTTATAAGACTGGGGCTGAGCTGCGGTAGTGTTCGGGCAGGTCTCAACTGGGGGTAATCATGGCGCAATCGACGCTGAGCGACAGGCGCTATTCTGCATCGCTCTCGACCACAATGAAACCGAAGACTATAGGCAAAAGCGCGGACATGGGGGCAGGGGCCCAGGGCATCGCAACCGCCCGTACAGCCGGAACAATCTCGGTCATTCAACCAGCGACTGCAGGAGACCCTGACGCAGCGCTTGAGCTCGTCTCTGTCGAATGGAGAACCACGAGAGCCCCGAAGCGTGCCCGGTGAGTTAGGCGTTTGGGAAACGAAGGATTTCCCAAGGATTTCTCGAGGACATCAAAACCGGGGCAACTCGGTCCTGCTCTACGGTAGCTTTTGGGGAGGAGAGATCAGGATCTCACCATGTTTGCAAATCTCGCTAGCGCTCAGCTCGCCCGGTGGATGGGGATCCCGCGGCGCGCGACAAATGATGTCGCTGCTCTCAGGAGGTCTCACCTGTGACTTTGCCCGGCTATTGCCTCGCGCTGTCCGTTCTGCTGGGAAGCCTCGTGCTTCTCGCCGTCATTTTTTACGCGGTGCTCCGCTCCAAGCGCCGCCGGCAAGCATGCGCCTCGCGACGCGGGGGGCTGTGACCGTGCCGTACGTCGACATCAACCCCAACCGTTCCCGGCCCAAGTGGTGGGCTTATGTTGGTCTGAGTATCCTGGCGTTGGCCACTGGCTTCGTGGTCTTTTTGGCGCTTGCAGGCCGGTAGCTGGTACGCGTCCTTCGCCGCCGGTCATCGCGATCGTATTCGTTTTCCCGTCCGAATTAGAAATATTCGTTCGACTTGCCCCTATTGCATCGTT
>DASYMY010000141.1:0-1535 GCA_036008825.1 Glaciihabitans sp. | reverse complement strand
TTGCGTTGAAGCAGCGTTGCGCGGGTATGGGAGCAGGGACGCCCCGCCGGTGTAAACAGGCCCAATCCCTTGCCGGAGAAGACGGCGTTCATTCGCGGAATCCGCCGCGGAGATGTGTTTTGTCGGTGAAGCTTACACTTTCATCCAGGCCACGTGCGGAAAATCCCCGTCATCGGACTGTAACATAATCGAAACCATTGATGGGCAGCATGTTAGGATACACGAATGGGCCGTTGGCATAACATGGCACCTCGGCTGCTAAAGCTGGCATCGCCTGAACGAAACAGCAGTGAACCCTGCTCGCCCATTCAGCTAGCACAACACAAACCACACATGAAAAAACTTAGCAAAATCGCGCTCCTGGTTACCTCCATGGCTGCGCTCTACACGGGATCCGCTTTCGCGGCGCCCTTCACCGCCGGCGATCTCCTCGTCAGCTTCCGCGCGACCGGTGGCCAAGGTGGCGACCAAACCTACACGTTGAACCTCGGCAACGCCGCGCTCAGCTACCGTGATGCGACCAGCAACTTCACGGTCTCCAACATCGGGCTCGACCTGACCAGCACCTTCGGCGCCAACTGGGCGACCCGTTCCGATATCTTCTGGGGTATCTCGGGCGTGCAGAACAATGCGTCCCCTGTTCCGGTTGCTCCTCCGGCGGTTAACGGGGACCCGACCCGCACCCTCTACGTGAGCCAGGATCAAACGACCCTCAACACGCAGTCCGATACGCCGACCGTCGCCTCATCAACCATCCAAGGGTCGGCTGCCACCAACATGGTGTCCTTCCAGAACGCCTTCGCCGCCGCGACAGCTTCTTTGAACAATGCGAACGGTGCTGTCATCCCGACGAGCGCCTCGAATGACTACGCCCAGTTTCAGACGGGTTCGAGCTCGTTCGGCTCGACCTTTGGCTACAACGGCATCGAAGGCAGCGCCGCCCTGGGTGTGGTTAGCACCGCGCTCGACCTCTATCGCATCCTGAATTCGACCCGCACGGGTACCTACGAAGGTACCTTCACCATCGATGCGCTGGGCAATGTCGCCTTCCGCACCACGGCGGCTCCAGAAGCGCCTGCCGTTCCGGAGCCTGTCTCCACGGGCATCCTCACCTCGTGCGCCTTCCTCGGCCTGGTCTCCCTCGGTCGCCGCAAGAAGAACCTCATCGCCGCCTAAACAATCCTGATCCCGGAAGGGGTTGCGGTGCCGTGAAACGAGCGCCGCACCCCCTTCCACCCAACCCAACCCACTCGCAGTCCAAATCACACATCCAATGAACATCTCCAAAATGATCCTCAGCACGGCCATCGCTGCCGTGTTGGCCAGCACCGCCGGCGCCGCCGACAACACCGCCACCATCGATATCACGGGCGCCACGGCGTTCCGCGCTTCGACCCACAGCTCCATCCTCTCAGTATTGGATGGTGAGACCTACGCCTACACGGGCGCCACCCTCGGACAAGCCCAACAGGCGATCTTCAAGGGAAACCTGGGCGTGGGTGGTCCCGCCGTCACCATCCGCACCTCCTTCTCCG
>DASYMY010000140.1:0-2647 GCA_036008825.1 Glaciihabitans sp. | reverse complement strand
GTAACTCGACACTCGTGATCGGGGGCGCGGTGAACACTTCTGGCGATATTCAAGTCGGTTCCCTGACTCCGATAGATAATCGGGACAAGAGCAGCAACGCGGGTGCGCTGAATGGATTCGGCATGCCTGATCCATACAACTCTGGTGCGTCTGTCTTCTTTGGTAACGACTTCTCCGCTGACGACGTCACCGTCAATAACAGTAACGCTGGCTTTCTCAGCGCAAATACGACGTTCACCGGCAACCTGACCGTGAACGGTGGGGTGCTCTATCTCGATGGCGGCGGTAGCTCGGGTGGAACATCTGGGGAACTCACCCCCAAGCTCGTCGCCGGGACGCTCGCGGACGCGGTAATCCTCGGCCAATACAGCCGTTCGGAAATCAAGCTGAACCTGGCTTCCGATACGAACGCCACCACGCTTGTGGTGACTCAGCCCTTCGTCATCGACGGGGACGTGAATCCGCAGGACAACCGGCGCCTCTGGGTCAGCCGCAACACTGGGACGAACAGCCGGGTGGACTTCACGAATGTCACGTTGAACGCGGGCAGCGCATTCGCAGTGGACGAAGACAACACGGAACTCCGTTTCGGGCTGAAGCTTGCTGGAAACGCGACGTTCTTCCGCGGCAGCCACGACGACGTGGACATCCTCGGCATCACGCGCGACACCTCGCTTCCCGCGTTCACCGGCAACAATCCCGCGATCCTTACTTGGGGGCGACTGAACCAAGTTGGCATCTCTGGATTTCAGAACGCGAACAGCAACATCTTCGGCACAATCGGTGCCGGGGTGCAGATCGACATTATCCGGGGCCAGCTCTTCTTTCAGCCTGGCTCCAGCCTGGATGGGTTGGTGCGAACCCAGACTGCCGGTGTCGGGGGGGATTCCTTCGTGGTGGCCACGAGCAACAGTGTGCTCGCCGATACCACGATTGGCGGCACTGGCCGAATCGAACTCGGCCGTTCGGCAGCGGCCAATGGCCCGGAGGATCTGGAGATTCGCGGAACCGAGATCGCTTCGGGGACTGCACCGCTCATGACGCTTGCCGCAACAGTACGGGTGGTGGGCGACGGTGCTGCGAACATCGACGGCGTCATCCGCTCCACGCGCTCAAATGACACGACGGTTACGGCGCGAACCGCCCTGACGAACCTCGAGATCGCCAGTGGGGCGACGGCACAGCTTTCGCCTCAGAATTCTGTCCCGCTAGCCGTCGGCACCACGACGCTGCTCGGCAACGCTACGATCGATAACACCGCGACAGGCGTGACCCTCACCTCGGTGAACGGAGGCGCGCATACTTTGACGCTTCAAGGTGCAGTGGCTCCGATCATCACGAATCCAATCACTGCCGGGAACCTGGTGGTCAACGGCCTGACTACGACCGTGGCTATGAACAATATCGCCGGAGGCTTAACCGTCGGAGCCAACCCAGGGGGCGCTCAGAGCAGTGGCGTTGCCGGGACTGCGGGCAATGTGACCGCGACCGGGAACATCGCTGGAGCGTTGGTCGTCAACGCGAGTACCGCCAGCATCAGCGGCAACGTCGGAGGCGGCCTCTCGGTTAGCACGGGCCAGGTCAATCTTACGGGCGTGGACACCAAGACGGTGACCGGGCCCGTGGCACTGAATGGTGGAAACATCAACGTTGCAGGTGGGGTTGCCGACTTCGGAACGACGGTGATCACCTCCGCGGCTACAGCCACGGTCGCGGGCCTGCGGGAAAACCGCAGCTTCGCGAACGTCGGGAACATCGATCTGACGACGGCGAACAACTCCACCGTCGTGAAGCTCGGTCCGGTGATGGCGCAAACCACCGCTGGCTGGGGCTCGAACGAGACTTATACCTACACAGGGGAGTTCTTCGTGCCGGACAACGGAACCGCCGGTGACAATCTCGGATCGTTCGCTTTTGCGGAGAATTTCGACGACGTGGTCAATCTGCGGATCGACTCTACCACCTACATAAACAACTCCACCTTCAACGACGCGACCGGTTCTGGTGAAGTGACGCTGCCGACCGGATGGCACCCCTTTGAGGTGCGTCTCGGGCAAGGCGGGGGCGGTGCGGGTCCGGTGGCTTCCGACGGATGGGCGGCTACTTTCGGCTTCGGGTTGGATATCGCGCCTCCGATCGATGGTTCGACGACCAGTCCCGTCCAGGCGCAGTACGTGGCGCCAGTGGACAACGGTTCCATGAACCTGTTCCGCACCAATGTTGGCAGCAATTTGCTGATCTCCGCTGGCTCCACCCTGCGTGCGGGTGGCATTGTCGGAACACAACGTGTGGCGTTCAGCGGGTCCGACGGGAAGCTCACCTTGAACGCAGCCGGCACGAGCGTGAGCAGCACTACGGACTCGGTTGAAGTAGCCGCGGGTTCCGGAATCGTCGAGGTAACCAGGGCCGGTGACCGCCTGACCGTGGGTGAATTGCATCTTCAGGGTGCCCTGTCGCTTCGTGGAGCCGGTGATGTGATTGCCTCCGGCGTCGGCTCCGGTGCTGGTGACGTCAGTGTCGACGGGGATGGCTCGCTCGTAGTAACCGGAAGCATTTCCGGGGATGCGATTGTCAATGATGGCGCTCTCCGCGGGTCCGGCGCGATCCTCGGGAACGTGCTGGCTACTGCGGGGATTGTCGCGCCCGG
>DASYMY010000139.1:0-2648 GCA_036008825.1 Glaciihabitans sp. | reverse complement strand
GGTGAGATGGGCGCGGCCTGGGTTGCCGTTGACCGGTCCATCGCGGCGGCGGAAGAAGCGGACGACCCGTTGCTGATGGCGGCCGGCGCTTTCCGGTTGGCGATCGTCTTTCAGAACGGCCGCCGTCATGACCTCGCGACGCAGGTAGCGAAGACGGCCGTGAACGCGCTTGGTCGGCTGATCGATGCTGGTGAACCTGAGGCGGTAGCACTCCGCGGTGCCCTCTATCTCCAGCTCGCCGTAGCGGCCTCACGGACGAACAAGGCCGATGAGGCCTACGACTACTTGGCGAAAGCGCAGGAAGCGGCCACCTTCCTTGGTGTGGATCGCAATGACTACAACACGGAGTTTGGGCCGACGAACGTCCTGCTGCATGAGGTGCATGTAGCGGTCGAGCTCGGGGACGCTGGCCGGGCTCTGCGTGTCGCCGACAAGGCGGATCCGGCCAACCTATCTCCCGAGCGTCAGTCGCGCTTGCTCATCGATGTGGCTCGTGCGCACGCCCAGCGACGTCAGGCAGAGGCGTTGGCCTCCGCGTTGAGGCAAGCGTTCGAGGTCGCTCCCGAGCAGGTCAGTACGCACCAGGTCGTCCAAGAGTTGTTGTCGGACGCACTGCGCAGCGACTACGGAAACACTCCTGAGCTGCGGGAACTCGCCCAGGAGATCGGCATAACGACGTAACCCGCACTTTTTATGCGATACCCGCACTTCAAGTGTTTACCCGCACTTGAAGTGCGGGTACTTTGGTCTTTGTCAGCCCGTGTGGGCTCCGTGAAGACAAGACCAAAGGAAGAAGGCGCCGAAGATGGCGATCACCAAGGGGCACCGTTTCGAGATCGACTTCGATACCGCGTTTCCGCTGGGACTCGTGATGGTGGGCGACGTCGCCCCGGACATCGAGTACCAGTCGCGCGAGGACAAAGCGTCGGGTCGGCCTACTCGTCAGCGAGTCGACGAAGTGACCGGTAAGCGTCAGTGGAAGGCCACGGTCACTGACCCCAGCGAGACCAACTCCAAGCGGGCGTCTTACGACGTCACGTTCCTCGCTGATGTACAGCCGGTTCCGACAACATCTGAGGCTCTGCCGGGTATGCGGCCGATCGAGCTGGAGGGTCTGACCGCTGAGCCCAAGGTGGCGGGAAACGGCGAGTTCAAGTACCAGTCCTACCTGTTCCGAGCCACAGGATTTAAGGCTACGGCCAGCGGCGGCGGTATGAAGTCGTCCAGGACGTCGGGCGAGTCAGCCGCAAAGGCCGCGTGATGACGTTCACCTCAACATGTGTGCCGGGTAGGAGTGCGGTCGCGGCCGTGCAGTTCGTTGGCAGCATCCAGCATCATCCGACGGTGGTGATCTACCTCGACCCTGACCGGGTGGAGATCGGCCCTCCACACAACCGGTCGGAGTGGCCGCAGTTCCTCGGGTTTCTGCGCGAGCTGCGCGACTCGCTGGACAACATGGCCGACATCCTCGACCCGCAAGCGGAGTCCGAGTACTACCGGCACTTCGTCGTGGTCTCCGACCTTCCAGATCAGGCCGCATCATCCAAATGACCCGGCGTGGGGGGCGGGTGCTGGACTCAAGCGAGCCCGCCCGCTCCCACGTCTTCCATCGCTGTTTCGTCCGCTGGGAGGTCGTGATGACGAAGCCAAGCAAAGCCAAGCCCGTGGCTGTCCCGCAAACGTTGGGGCAGGCCCACAGTGACGTCCTGAAGCGACGCCCGCCGCCGGAATCAACCCTAGTGGTGCAACGCAAGTTCCATCAGGACAACAAACGTCTCTATGAGGGACTGGCGGACATCGACCGGGCGCACCATCACGAGATCTTGTACTGGGTCGAGTACGAGCGCCGCAAAGTGGAGACCCTGACTGAGTTGATCAGAAGCGGCCAGACCAAAGCCATTCCACAGTAGACAGACCGACAATCATATAAAGGCCAAGGGAAACACACGTTTCGACGTGTGGCGATCAAGCATGTCCACACTCAGTTTGCTTGGCACGTAAGGCGCAGAAGCGGAAATCGGCTACCAACCACGCCGCTCCTGCGCTGTCCACAACCAGGGGAAGTGAACAGTGAAGACGCTAGACGATGACAACAGTCGCGCGCCAGTAGGGGTCACCCGAACGCGCTGCACGACATGTAAGCGGTTTGCCGCATTGGCGGCGGGCGATCGGGAATGTGCCTCGTGTGCGGGCCGGTTGCCTTTGGTGCTCCCGACAAAGCGGGGTGGCCAGTGATGAACCTGTCACCGGGTTTCCTCATCCTGGCCTTGGGGGCGCTCGGGGTTGGTGTGTATGTGCTGCACAAGATCGGCCGGGCGTTGGCGTCGGTCGTGGAGGCGTTGGCCGCGCTCGCGGTGGTGTTCGTCGCGTTGTGGTGGGTCTGCAAGGGTTTCGCGTGGGCGGTGCGGCAGGCCGCGACCCGTTGGCGCACAAGCCTTACCGCCTTCGCCGTAGTGGCATGGTGTGCGGTGCTCGGCTGGGTGTCGCTCGCGGTCACGGTGGCTGCGGTGAGTCTGATCCTGGGCGTGTGGTGGTGGCGCTCGCGGGTGTCGTTCGATCACTGGTGTGGCCGGTTCCTGCGGTCGGCGTGGGCTCGGTGGGCGGTGTACGGGCGCAAACTTCCGAAGTGGCTGCACGCCTGCGGGTTG
>DASYMY010000138.1:0-4888 GCA_036008825.1 Glaciihabitans sp. | reverse complement strand
CCGACGAGACGATTGCCTCCGCGAAACGGGATGTGGACGAGCTGTACGAAAAAGTGCGCGAAGTCCACGTCGTTCAACCAATCAAAACCAGCGTGGTTGTTGGTGATCCGGTAGAGGAATTGAAGCGGATGTCTCAGCCTGACTCGCTCGTCGTTGTGGGCACCCATCGCCGCAAAGGTTCAGCACCGCGCTACGAGTGGTCGCTGGGTGCCCGGTTGGCGGCGCACGCAGCTGGACCAGTTGCAATAGTTCCGGAGCGAAGTTCTCCCAGGGCAGGATCAGGAGTGGTGGTGGGCACGGACGGCTCTGCGGCGTCACTACAGGCACTAAATTTCGCGGCGGGCGAGGCCGATCGCACGGGTCAAGTTCTTCATGTCCTTCACGCCTGGCAAAATCACAGCCCTGCGCATGCTTCAGGTGACTGGGTAGCGCCTTCCACTGGACGCAGGCATCCGCCGTCGCAGCGACAAACGACCCGTCGGATCTTGGATGAGGCGGTGGCGCAAGTCTCCCGTGATCACCCCGATGTTCAGGTGCGGAGGGAACTCGTAGAAGGTCCAGCACAGTGGGCGCTGCTTGATCGCACCCTGGGAATGTCTTTACTCGTGATTGGCGGCGACGGTCAGGGCGGACCGAAGGACACCACGCTCGGATCGGTGGCGCACGCCATTGTCGTGAACGTGCGGTGTCCCACGGTGGTGGTGAAGCACCTGCAGGGCGGATAGCAGCCGTTTCCCCTGGTGCCCCTAACACCATCAGAGCCGATCAACGCCCGCGTTTTGTGGTGAGACGTACGTGTTGGTAGATAACCCTCCTGAGTGCTCGGGGGGGGTCTTTTCGTAAAGCTACGCGATGCGTGCTCTGCCATGCGCACGCCGAAGATGTGAACGATTGTCTTTCGCGAAGGACCAAAGATGGTGGCGCTAGCGCACCAATACATTCTCGTGCAGCACAGTCCACTCCTCGCCGGAGGGGACAATCCCATCCACGGTGAATCGCGCGTTATGCCCGGGGATGGAGGTTTCCAAGCCGGACTGGCTGCCGCACCCGCTTACCCATGAACTGTTGGAAACGAAAATGACGATACACGCCATAGTCTCGGCTTGGTCGTGGGCAACGTAATAAGTGGCTCCGTTGTCCTCCCCCACGTACCGAGATGACTCCAGATCCAGATCCAGTTCAAGGTCTGGTCCACTCAATTGCTCAATGATGGTAGCGGGCAGTACATCGACCGACTGCTGTTTGTTGTCGAATACGGGCAAGTCTGAGGGGTTGTCTGCCGAGCATCCCGCAAGCACACCGATGGTAATTGCTCCCACGCTGATTGCGGCTAGTCGACTACGTTGTCGCACCATCATGCTGCCCCCCTCGGTCCGGATACCGTTCGCTGGTCTACTCACCAGTCTGTCAGTAAAGTTGAGCGATGCACATCTAATTCTTCCTGCGGCCGTTGCGGATGCGTAGGCTACATCGATCGCACAAAGCAAAGGAGATCGTGTTGGTTTTTTCCGGTGGCGGCAATGGGCACTGGGTGCGCACTCGCACCCCGGAAGGCGCGAAAGCGTTTCTTACCGAAAAAAGGATCGAACAGGAACGACTCGCGGCGAGCCGCGAACGTTCGCTCGAACTACGACGGCGAATCTGGAGCACTATTCGCAGTTGGGTAACGCGCAAGTAAGCCCTCGACGTGAACCTCGTCCACAGCTGACGGGACGGGTCCATTTTCCAATCCGTGTTCACGCAGGCCGCACGCCGGACTATGACTGTGAACTGTGAGCGCGGGAAGCGTGACGACAACCGTTGGGGCGCGATTCATTTTTTGGTGTAACCCCGAGCGATGCAGGACGATTCCTCGTCACCGGACATCACCTGATGTGAATGATGTCGGTCTGTTTGGGCAGTTCTACGCTTGCCCTAACCGGCGATCGAGCGCGGTATGTCGACACCGATGCCGTTCATCAGGAGAAGGAGCAATCATGGCTGACCAGACCTACCAAGCGATAGCAGCGCAATACGCAAGCGAGGACAGCGCTATTGCCGACTTCGAGCAAATACAGACGCACTACAAAGACGACGACCGGCACGAACATGGGCCGCTAGATGCAGCGGTGATGACCCGTGACACCGATGGGAAGCTCTCCATCGTCAAACGCGATGACGGCGGAAAAACCCACGGAGCGAAAAAGGGGCTATCGATTGGTCTCGCTAGCGGGCTAGCCGTCGCGTTGTTCCCCGCGGTCGCGCTTGGAGGTGCCCTCCTGGTCGCCGGCGGGTCCGGTGCGGGAATTGGTGCGATTGCCGGACACATCGGTCGAAAGACCCCATCGAAGGACCTTAAAGACATCAGCGAAACACTGGACGCCGGAAGTGCCGGCATTGTTCTTGTGGTCGATCCCTCCGATGCCGCCGAGCTAGAGAAACTGTTGACAAATGCGACGAGGGTCACAAAAAAAGAACTCGCCGTGGACGACAAAGAACTAGACGACGAGGTAGATGGCGCCTACGAGTAGGCGTAGGTAACGGGCCCACGATCGCCACGGGCGCGGCGAGTCGCGTTAGTGAATGAGGGCCTTCAAAAGGATCATCGCTACCCCGAGCGCCGCCGTGCCCAAAGTACCCAGGATTCGGACGGGCCAACTGCTTCCTCGCAATGCAAATGCGGAGTAACCGAGCACACCGAGGACCACCACACCGAGCCACAGCGCAACCCACATGGCCAGTACGTCCGGAATGACGCGGAGAGCTCCGATCAGGAGAACCGAGCACGGTATCAGCGCGGAGGTCAAAAAGCCCATTGACCGCAGGAGCGCCTGCTTCAACGCAGTGCCAAGTGTGGTCTCGTCCCCTTCGATAACACCGTGAGCCGCCACAGTGCCCGCGTAGACGTGCGCTAGCCAGAACACAATCACGGTGCCCAGCACGCTGAGAAACGTCGCCCACGAGGAAGCTCCATAGGTTCCAGAAACGATGATCATGCCGCTGACCAGAAGTGTTCCGTATACCGACTCTTCCGTAACAAAACTCGTGCGCGGGTCCTGTAGTCCGCGACGGTCTTCTCGCGTAGTCTCACTCATCGGTCACTCCGTCCCGATTTTCAGTCTGACACTGTCGCTGAGAGAGAACCAGAGTTGTCATCGTCACCACTGATGGTTAGTGTTCGTCGATCTCAAGGGTGAAGCAGCGATCGCCAATTGGCCGGCACCGCACCACTTGGTCCCGGTACCGCCTGATCGATCGGATGATGATCCGGCTTGGCAAGGGCCGGTCCAGCAACGTACTCTTCGGCTGCATAGTCCCAAAACCAGTCCTCGTCAGGTTCGAAAGTGCGCACGACCCGGTGCCCAGTGTTGGCGGCGTGGCCCCGGGCATGCTGCTCTGGGGAGCTGTCACAGCAGCCAATATGTCCACACAGCGCGCAACGTCGCAAATGGAACCACCAGCCTCCATCGATCAGACACTCAACGCAACCGTCACCGCTCGGAGCTGTGCGCGGGTTCACGCTTCCCATTGACATTTTTCTCCTCAGCACTCATTCAGCGCGGATGACCCCAGACCAGGTGCCCTACCGTTTCTGGGCAGCCGGTTCTCGGCCGTAACGCGTAGCCGAGAGAGGCTTCAGGCTACGCCGGGCCACAGTTTCGCTCAACGGGCGGATGCGCAGATTGGTCCGCAGATCCCGCAGCGATGTGAGCTCATCAGCGCCGGCGTAATTACCGCGATTTGTGAGTGAAGAAATTCTAGTGAGCACCACCCAGCTTTGAAACGGGTTGACTTCAATATCTCACGGAGTAGATTCCGAGCTACACAACCGAGCGGCTGCCGAATGAGGATGGGCGGGCGACATCGAGGTGGTCCATCTGTTTCCTCACGCTAGTCGGCACCCTCACTGAGCGTGATGAGGTACCAACAATGAAAACTCGATCTCGTCTACTGGCTACAGCACTCGTGGCTGCAAGTGTCTTAGGCGTGTCCTCAGCTCCGGCGATCGCGTCGGACAATATCGACCTGGGGAGATTCTCGGTCCAGGACAGGGGCCGGTCGGTCGACTGGACCTTCAGCTTCCGCTGTGAGCGAGGCGACGCCTACCGCGTCAGCATCGATCTATCACAACGCAACAATCGGAGGTGGGACGCCAGCGGTGACGCCCGTTCGGACCGCTTCCGCTGTGACGGTGGTCGACAGCGGGTGTCGCTGAACATTCCCGCGGACCAGGGACGCTTCACCAACGGACGTGCCCTCGCCGAAGTCGAAATCACCGCCGTCCGCGGACGGGACTGGGACCGCAATCGAAACAGCGACCGAGGTCGCGACCACGGTCGAGACATCGACGTCAGGCAGTGGGTTGAACTACGCGGCGGTCGGGACAACCACCGCACTCCAGACGGATACTAACCGGATGGCTCCCTAGCGCCTCCCGCTGGGGACACGGCAGCGAGAAGAAACCGACGAAGCCCCGCTCGGCCAAAGATGGCGGGCCGGGGCTTTGCCGTCAACTAAGAAGAAGCGATTTGCGTTGGATCGCTTTTCGCGGCATCCAAAGCCGCCATTTCCGCGCTAGTTCGCTGAGATACCACATTGCCGTGTCCGCTTTATGATTTGCCGAACGTAAAACCACTGGCTCGACCACCCCCTTTAGCGTCGTCGGAAACCCCTACCTATTTCTGCAGGGGATCCGAACAATTTCCAAAGTAATTCTGTCGAAACCTTGACGGAAAAATTCGACGCCTGTTTGCTTGCCAGATGTCAATGATGACCGGGGTGCATGCACTCGTACGGAGAACCCATGAAGAGCGCGTGCTCGGAGTACTGCGCGAACGCGGCGCGCTGAGCCGAGGGGAGATCGCCTCTCTTGTTGGACTCTCACGCACTACTCTCTCGGAGATCACCG
>DASYMY010000137.1:0-2001 GCA_036008825.1 Glaciihabitans sp. | reverse complement strand
CCTGTCGTGCGTTCCCGCCATGCATTCCCGTTGTGCAGGACGCGTCCTGCACAACGGGAACACCCCAGCCGGACGGGTCCGCTGCGCGTCGATCGCCCACGCGGAACCCTTTCCCGGACGGATAGAATGGGGTGTAATCCCCACCCAATCGAAGGGATCCCCCCATGCCAGCTGTAGTTATCATTGGCGCCCAATGGGGCGACGAGGGCAAGGGCAAGGCAACAGACCTGCTCGGAAGCCGCATCGACTACGTCGTCAAATTTAATGGTGGCAACAACGCCGGTCACACCGTAGTTATCGGCGATGAAAAATACGCGCTCCACCTGCTCCCCTCCGGCATCCTCACCGATGGAGTGATCCCCGTGATCTCCAACGGTGTTGTGATTGACATCGAAGTTCTCTTTGAAGAGCTCGATGCACTTATTGCCCGCGGAGTAGATGTCACCAAGCTTCTGGTCTCGGCCAACGCGCACGTGATCACGCAGTATCACCGCACCCTCGACAAGGTCACGGAGCGGTTCCTCGGCAAACGCCAGATCGGTACAACCGGTCGAGGCATTGGTCCGTCGTACGCGGACAAGATCAACCGGGTGGGTATCCGCATTCAGGACCTGTTCGACGAAAACATCCTTCGCCAGAAGGTAGAAGGTGCTTTGCACCAGAAGAACCACCTGCTGGTGAAGATCTACAACCGCCGCGCCATCTCGGTCGACGAGATTGTCGAAGACCTGCTCAGCTACGCCGAACGTCTGCGCCCCATGGTCGCCGACACCGGATTGCTGCTCAACCAGGCTCTCGACGCCGGCAAAACCGTGCTCTTCGAGGGTGGCCAGGCCACCATGCTCGACGTTGACCACGGCACCTACCCGTTTGTCACCTCCTCGAACTCGACCTCGGGTGGTGCCTCAACCGGATCCGGTGTTGGCCCCAACCGCATCGAGCGTGTGATTGGAATCGTCAAGGCATACACCACCCGTGTTGGTGCTGGCCCGTTCCCCACCGAGCTCGACGACGAAGCTGGCGAGTACCTGCGCTCGCAGGGTCACGAGTACGGCACCACCACCGGCCGTCCCCGCCGCACCGGCTGGTACGACGCCCCGATCGCGCGCTACTCGGCACGCGTGAACGGTGTTACCGACTTTGTGATGACCAAGCTCGACGTGCTGTCTGGCCTGACCACCATCCCCGTCTGCGTCGCCTATGACGTTGACGGAGTGCGGGTCGACGAGGTTCCCGTGTCGCAGTCGGACTTCCACCACGCCGTTCCGATCTACGAAGAGTTCCCTGGCTGGACCGAAGACATCACGGGCGCCCGCAGCTTCGACGACCTGCCGAAAAACGCGCAGGACTACGTGCTGGCCATCGAAGCGATGAGTGGTGCCCGCATCTCGGCGATCGGCGTTGGCCCCGGCCGCGACGAGATCGTGGTGCGTCACGACCTGCTGGGCTAAGTAACTCCTTACCAGATCGTCCTACCCTCATACGGGGGACATTGTTACCGGGATTTAATCTGCGAACCCCCTGCGGGCAACACTTGTCCCCTTAGATAAGAAGTGCACGAAATTGCACTGCTTTGGGGGAAACACATGAGAACTGGTTCATCGAGTAATCGTTGGGGAACGCAACACCTGGGAGAGCTTCGGCGGGGGCCGAACCGACTCAGCGTGAGCATTGCCGGGATGCTGGGGCTTGCCCTCGCAGCCGGACCCCTGGTCACCTTGCCGGCCATCGCCAACACGGCCGGAACCGGCGTTGTTATCAACGAGGCCTACCTCAACGGCGGCAGTGCTGGGGCGACCTACCTCAACAAGTTCGTTGAACTGTTCAACCCCACCACCGAGCCCATCGATATGAGCGGAATGTCGCTGCAGTATCGCGCCGCCAGCAGTGTGGCGAACCCCACCAGCGTTCTGCCCCTGACCGGATCCATCCCCGCAGGCGGTTACTACCTCATCAAAGGCACCGCCAATTCAACCAACGGCGAAACATTGCCCAATGCGG
>DASYMY010000136.1:0-4544 GCA_036008825.1 Glaciihabitans sp. | reverse complement strand
GCGGGTGGTCTCGGCACGGTCCGATTGAACATCGCGAACTCTCACGCCGGTCCCACTGTGGTTTCGAGCGGAACGCTGGAGTTTGCGGACGACGCGGTATTTGGCTCGGGAGAGGTTTGGATCGGCGGAAACCTGCGACTCCTCGCTCCCTGGACGACGTCGCGCACGATCCACATCCCCGGCAGCGGCGGAAACCCGAACAACGTGGACCTCCGGCAGAATGTGGACACGAACGGTTTCGACGCCGTCTGGGACGGCTCGCTCTCCGGCGTTGCTGCGCTCACCAAGAGCGGAGCGGGGACCCTCGCCGTCACCAGGCCGGTGCCATTCCTGGGTAGCATCACGGTCAACGGCGGAACGATGGTTCTGCGCGGAAACGGAGCAATCCAAAGCGATCGTGTGACGGTAGCGAGCGGAGGTGTATTCCAGCTCGATGGCACCGGAGCCACCGGCCCAAGGGTGAAATCGAGTCTGGCGGCAACACTGACGGGAGGTGAAATCCGGTTGGTGGGGGATGCGACAAACGCCGTGCGGGAGGACCTCGGCTCACTGCGGGTCGTCCCCGCGTCGCTCGGCAGCAACATTGCGCTGGTCACGCCAGGCAGCGGTTCCGTGACCCTGCAGATCAGCACTTTGAGCCGTCAGAACGCTGAGTTGCTGGTGCGCGCGAATTCGCTCGGCGGTGCGAGCGGGACCGCGTTTCAACGGCTCCGATTCACCACCCTTCTCGGGGCGAGGGACGGCATCAACCCCGGGATCTATACGACGCCCGGCGGCATGGGTGGCGAAAGCCTCACGACCGACAACGCCAACAGTGACGCCGCCGGAGTGATCGGGCTGCAATCCCTCGCCCCGAGCTACGTGGCGACGACTCTGTTGCAGAATCCTGCGACTCCTCCGACCACAAACGCGCTGATCCAGCCCGGCGCGACCACGGCCGGCAGCAGCAACACCGTCCGCAGCCTTACCTTCGAAAGCGGAGGAACCCTTTCGCAGTCGGCCTCGCAGACACTCACGCTCAGCAGCGGGCAGGTGCTCGTTCGGTCCGGGGCGGGACCGGCCACGCTCTCCGGAGGAACGCTCGCGTTCGGATCGCAAGGCGGAACCGTGGGGCTCTTCGGCGATCTGGTGCTCGACGCCGCGGTCAGCGGGAGTGCTGGTTGGACGAAAATCGGACCAGGTGTGCTGACGCTCGGCATCCAGCCCGCGGGCGCCGCGGCGCTGACGATCGGCAGCGGACCAGTCCGCGTGTCGTCGCCGACCGCACTGGCGCATCAGGTGGTTCCTTTTGGAGGCCTCCGCGCTCTTTTGGATCTTGCTGGCAATGATACCACGGTGGGCGGGTTAAGCGGGACCGGTTCGGTGAACCTCGGCGGGGCTACCCTGACCCTCGGGAGTACGGGAGCATTCTTCCAGGCTTCTCCGACATTCCTCGGGCCCGGTCAGGTGCGGATCGAGGACGGAGGCGAGCGGATCCAATTGCGCATCCTGAATGTCCGAAGCGCGCCCGGCGGTGCTGCCGTCACCCTCGCCTCTGGACGCTTTAGTTATCACGACTCGAATGCCATCAATCCCACTCCGCTCACCCTGGCTGGCGGCGTGCTCGAGATCCCGAGTGGGTTCCGGGTTCCGCTGATTCTCACCGGCGCCGCGCGGATCGGCTCCAGCGGATCGATTGCCGCGCCAGCCACGATCACCGGACCCGGTTCCTTGCACCTTGAAGGACCAGACACCGTAACCCTTGAGGTCGGTGCCCGGCACAGCGGCGAAACAATCCTGTCCGGCAGCGGGAGTCCGACACTTAATTTGACCGGCGCAGATGGAGCGCTTCACACCACCTCGGCAATCCGCCTCATCGAATCTGGACGCCTTGTTGTTAACTACGGCACCAGTTCCTCCGAAAGGTTGAATGATGCCGCCCCGATTTACCTCAACGGCGGTCGCTTGATTGGTTTCGCCCCCTGGAACAACACAGCGATCGAACGGATCGGCCGTCTCGTGGCGGGGTCCCGTGGTGAAATCGAACTACTGCCCAATACCCAGTTCTCCACCACCTCGGTGCTGGCTTTGCGACCGGCGGAGATTGTGCGCGAAAACCACGGAACGCTGAGGATTTTTGCGCACCGGCTCGCCAGTGTCGAAATGGGGCATCACGTGCAGATTCATCCTGCGGCTGTCCCAGAGTTGATCGGGGGTGGCGCGGCGAGTGGCCCAGGCCAAAGCATCGTTCCGTGGATCGTCGCAACGCCGAATGCTGCCAATGCAACTGTGACCTTCACGACGCATGACCCGATCCGCGGTCTTCGTCCGCTCGATCCCTCAACCGAGTTTGCGCAAGGTCTCGCCGGCGTTGGCGCGGCGTCCGATAATCTCCGACTTTCCGGCACTCAGACGCTGGCAAGCCCGCTGACCGTCAACTCACTGCTCCTGAGCGAGCATGTTTCGCAGCCTGCGCTGAATGGTCCGGCGTCACTTGCCATCACCAGCGGTGCTGTGCTGATGGATGCGTCAACCGCCACCATCGCTGCGCCCCTGAACTTCGGGACGCAGGAGGCGCTCTTCCATGTCCACAAAGGTTACCTTTCGGTCAGCGGACAGATCAGCGGGGCGGGAGGATTGACCAAATCAGGGTCTCAGACACTCGCCCTCAGCGGAGACAATGTATTAAGCGGTGCGGTTCGGCTCCTCGACGGAACCCTCGCGATCACCAAACCGCAGGCGCTCGGGACAGGCGGCGACGCGTTGCACTTTGATGGAGGTGCTTTGCATTACAATGGGACCGGGCCGGCCACGATCACGCGTTCCATCCTCCTCGGAAGCGATGGGGGGCGCATCTCGAACGGCGACACGGCGGCGACACTGACCATCTCCGGCAGCATCAGCGGCAGCGGAGCGATCAATCTCGGCGGGGAGGGAGCCATCCTTTTGACCGGGACCAGCGACTACACCGGCAAAACGACCATCAGCACCTCCGTAAAATTCAACTCCGATTCGGCGTTGGGGCAAAGCACTCACCTGCATTTTGACGCGGACGAATTGGAGCCGACGTTTGATTGGGTGACCTCCCGCGACCTGCATCTCAGTGGCAATGCGACGATTTCCACGGGCACCTTTGACGTGACACTGAACGGCCGACTTTTTGGCGAGAAACTGACCAAGAGGGGTACGGGGACACTGACCCTCCGCGATGCTGACGAGTTCTCGGGGGGCATCTCTGTCAGGCAAGGGGCCGTCGTGATCGAGGGTGCGCTCGCCGGGAATCCACTCGGCGAAAGTTTGGTTTTTATCGAGCGCGGCACGGCGGTGGGCAATGGCACTTGGGAGCGCAGCATTCACAGCTTTGGAACGCTATCTCCCGGACCGGGAATCGGCACAATCAGCGCCCGTGACGTGACACTGGTGTCGTCGCCTGATCCTTTGGAAAATGCGACGCTCGCTTTGGATATCCTTTCTGCCTCGGAGTTCGATCGTCTCGTCGTGCGCGGCACGTTTGCCTTGGAAGGAAGCGTCGAACTTGAACTCACGCTGGGCTACAATCCGAGGGATGGCATGGATTCGTTTCTCGTGGTTGACCACAATGGCACCGATCCGATCACCGGCGCGTCGCCCCATTTGTTTCGCTTCAATGGCAACGATCTCGACGAGCGAGAGAGCTTCTTTGTGAACGACCAGCAGATGCAGCTCAGCTACTTCGGCGGCGATGGGAACGATGTCGTCCTTTACGCCACGCCTGAACCGACCACCCCCGCGATGCTGATTGCCAGCTTCGCGCTCTTCGGGTGCGGCCGGAGAAGACCTGCTTCTCCCGCCAGGTAGCAGCCGTAGGAAGGCCAAACTCTCGGGGGGGAAGGTAAGCTGCCTTGTCACTGCAGATGCCGCCAGTGAGAGTCCCGCATGACTCCGACCCGGGAAGGCTCGCTCCGCATATTTCGCATCGCTGGGATCAATGTGTTCGTGCATTGGTCCTGGCTGCTGGTCGCCTATTACGTAATCGACCAGCGGCGGGGCGCCTACTCTTCGCTTGCCTGGAATATCGGCGAATATCTGGCGCTCTTCGTGTTGGTGCTGATGCATGAGTACGGTCATGCGCTGGCTTGCCGGCAGGTGGGCGGTCGGGCGGAGGAAATCGTGCTCTGGCCCCTCGGCGGAGTCGCGTATGTCGCGCCACCGCATCGCCCGGGCGCGGTGCTCTGGAGCATTGCGGCGGGGCCACTGGTGAACGCGGTGCTGTATGTGGTTTTCACCGGCGCAACGATTGCCTTGGGGAATACGGATTGGCCGCTCCTCAATCCCAACGCCGCGGACCTTCTCCGCATGCTCAGCTACATCAATGGAGCGTTGCTCCTGTTCAATCTGCTGCCGGTTTATCCCCTCGACGGCGGGCAGATCCTGCAGGCGCTGCTTTGGTTCCGCTTGGGATATGTCCGCAGTCTGAAGATCGCGACGATCATCGGGTTCATCGGCGTCGCGGCATTAGCGGCCTACGCTTATCATGAGGGGTCGATCTGGCTTGGAATCCTCGCCGTGTTCGTCTTCCTGAATTG
>DASYMY010000135.1:0-1753 GCA_036008825.1 Glaciihabitans sp. | reverse complement strand
AGTCGACAGCACTGCCGAGGGTGCAGCGGAGCCCCGCCCAGCAGGAATAGGCTGAGCCCTATGCGTGCTCCCACTGGTGAACAGTTCGTCCTTACCCGCTCAACGCCGAACGGCCCCGCCGAAGCGATCATTACCCAGGTTGCTGCGTCGCTGCGCACCCTGACGATCGGCGGCGTTGATCTGACCCAGCCCTACCCCGAACACACCACCCCACCGTTTTGCTGTGGTGTTGTGCTGGTGCCGTGGCCGAACCGCATCAAAGACGGAGTCTGGACGCTCGATGGTGCAGAGCAGCAGCTGGGCCTCAGCGAGCCCGACCGCCACAACGCCATCCACGGCCTCCTGATGCACACCGCCTACCGCTTGGTAGAGCGCACCGAAGACTCCGTCACCCTCGCCGCCTCCGTTTTTCCCGAACGCGGATACCCGTTCGCCCTGGAGACCACCGTCACCTACGAACTCGTTGATGACGGACTACGCGTCACACACGGCATCCGCAATGAATCGGATGTTGCTGCCCCCACCGCTATTGGTGCCCACCCCTTCCTGCAGATCGGCGACGTTCCCACGGCCGACCTCACACTGACCGTGCACGCGGCGACGCGTTTTCCAGTGGACGAGCGGCTGAACGTCAGCGCCGAGGTGCCAGTAGAGGGACGATACGATCTGCGCGAGGGCCAGAAAGTCGGAGGGTTGAGCCTCGACGACGCGTTCGGCGAGCTCACCCCCGTTGACCGGGTCACGGCAAGCCTCACCGCGCCGGATGGCCGGTCGGTGTCGCTGTGGCAGGACGAGAACTTCCCGTACGTGCAGGTGTTCACCACGTCCAAGTTCCCCGCAGGCGACGGCGTCACCCTCACCAATGCGATTGAGCCAGACACCACCCCCGACGAGCTGCGTACCCTCGCCATCGCGATTGAACCCATGACAGCACCAGCGGATGCCTTCAACTCCGGGCAATCGTTGACCTGGGTGCAGCCTGGCGAAACCTTCACCGCGACCTGGGGAATTGCTTACCGCGCCTAGACCGCGTCCAGGGTGGACCGCGATAATGGCCGGATGATCTCGACCGAGCTTGCTCGCGCCCTCCGGGACTCCGGACTGTCTTGGCATCCCACAGTGGGGGACGCCTTTTGTATCGACCGTATGGAGGTCGACGGCGACGTCTTTTACTTGAGCGACATGACCGTGGAAGCCCACCAGTTCTCCACCGGAACCGTGTTGGGCTTCAACGGCACAACCGAATGGGCGCTGGATTCGGTCGCCATTGATGATGCCCTGTGGTTGCCGAGGGAGGATCAGCTGCGCGCCCTGTTGCGGGCAACGTTTCGTAGCCTCGACGTGCTACCGGACGGGCGCTTTCGGGTCTCGACAGTGTTCGAGGAAGTGGAGCGGGAGTTCGTCTCGCGCGACGCCGTTGACGCCTACGCTCGAGCGCTTCTGACCCTCATCGACGAGTCGCTGGGCGACCCGTTCCCTGATTTGGAAAGCGAAATGCCATCCCTGTGAGCGCGCTCGAGGTTTTGCGCATCCCCGCACGCCGTGACGTCAAAGCGCTGGGAGCAACCCTGGCCACCGTGGAGTCGGGGCAGCGCATTCGCGCCACCTTTGTCAGCCCGCGCTACGGCACCTTTGTGGTGTCGGGGGATGCCGTCGCTTCAGACTCGACCAAAGCGCTGACCCTGGCTGGCCGGTTCATCGCGCAAGGGGTTAAGCCGGATCGCGAACTTCGCCTGCTGGCTGCGGAGCCGGC
>DASYMY010000134.1:0-2735 GCA_036008825.1 Glaciihabitans sp. | reverse complement strand
ACTCTCGTAGCGAAAGCAGCAAAGCAGTTCTTGAACGACCAGGTTAACGATCGTTTGAAGACGGCGCTGGGAACATCCAGCTACATGGGTGCCAGCGCTGCCGCTCAGGCGGAAGCTGTGACGAGCAAACCGGTCGCGCAGGAAGATCTCGATCGTGACACCGAGGTAGATACAACCCTTGAAGAGTTAGAGGGGTATCAAATTGTCAAGGCAATTGCGTGCAGCGAAGTTCGTCCGCAGCGTGTGGTTCATCGTGATGCAAAATCCTACTTTGCCGTCTTATTAGACGACAACAATCGAAAGCCAATTGCTCGCCTACATTTCAACGGTAAAAAGCAGAAATATCTCGGTTTGTTTGACAGCGAAAAGATCGAAACCCGCCACCCGATTGAATCACTCGACGAGATCTACCAGTTCGCCGGAGAAATTCGCGACATTGTGAAGGGATACGCCGCTTAGCCGTTCAGTTGTCTTTACGGCTTAGCGGTGAAGGGCAGCTTGATTTCGCGCCCGCGCGCCTCAAGCCCATGCGACACCAGAAAAGGGAAGAGCGCGGGCTAGGAAGCGCTCAGGGTCTCGTCCTGGGGTTCCGGTACGATCCGCAATCCTCCGGGGCTGTTTGCGGATTCAAGTAGCTCGTCGATCCAGAGACGGTTGATCGTAGGAGGCTGACCGTTGGCGAACTCGTAACGCAGCGAAGTTGCCGGGTGGATCCAGAGGATGGTGCGCGCTGCTGATGCCGTACTTGGCTCGGTGTGCCAGGAGAAGTGCAACGATTCTGCGCGGCGCAACTTCGAACCAATCACTAACTGCAGGTGTGCGAGTGTTCTGTCGTCGAATTCGGCGCTGAAACTGCCGTCGAATATGAATACGCCCATGGGGGTTGAACTCCTCGCTAGCACCCGAGGTCTGGAGGTGCTGTGAATCACGATACGTCAGTAGCGCCAGGGGCGCCTCTATTTGTTCGGGGGCGCCATATGCAGAGCGGAGAGGAGGCCCGCCAGCAGAGATATCCGCTCCCATAATGAGTCGATCACTATGTGTTCGGATGCAGCATGTGCACCGCCGCCGCGTGGACCAAAGCCGTCGATGACGGGGAGCCCCAAGTCGCCGAGAAGGTTGGTGTCTGCCGCTCCCGCTGCCGGGGCCTGGCCAACCCGAGGAGATAACGCCCTCACGCGGTCGGCGAGAGCGAGGTCGGCGGCGCTGGGTTTCCACGCCGGACGATACGACAAACGCGTCACCGTAACCGAAGCCCCAGGGCGGATGGAGGCGAGCGCCTCAATCTGCGAGAGAACGTCGGACTCAATTTGGGGATCCGAGAAGCGGAAACCGAGGAGGGCGGAGGCGGCTCCCGAGACAACGTTGGCAAGCCCTGGGGCGGTGATCGACCCCAGGTTGTAAAGCACCTGCGAGGTGGCACTGTGCTTTTCGCTGGCGTGCGCCACGATGTTTCGCACACGCAGGAGTTGATCAACGAGCTCTTCGGCTGCCGAAATGCCACTGTCTGGATCGAGCGCGGCGTGGGACTCTTTGCCCACAATGGTGAGCAGCAGACGGGTGCTGCCCAGGCGCCCGACTTTAAGGTCCCCATTTGGATGAGGCGACTCAAAACCGATCGCCGCCGCACAGCCGGCCACAGACTCCCGCAACAGATCGCCCGAGGTGGGGGAGCCGATCTCTTCATCCGCGGTCACAATAATACGAATGGGGCTGTGATCAATTCCAGCGGATGCCAGCAGCGCGAGCGTCTCCTCCATCACAACCAGCCCGGACTTCATGTCATACACACCCGGACCGGCAATGGTGGCCGCGTTTCGCACCCAGGGCACGTCGCCGGTGAGGGTACCCACCGGCCACACGGTGTCGGAATGGCCGATCAAGACAATAGGAGCAGCCGCCGCGGCCGCGCCAACACCGGGAAAGTCAGAAACAAGGTGCACACCACCCTCCACCGGGTGCAGCACGGTGTGCCCGCCGAGATCTTGGTGACGCTCAGCGATCATGGCGACGAGCTCGGTGATGGCCGCGGAGTTGCCGGTGGGGGTCTCCAGCCGAACATAGCGTTCGAGGGTGGCCAGGGCGCGGGCGCGCATGGCCAGCGTGATATCAAAACCGTGAGCTGCAGTAATGGGGTGACTCCCAAATGTCTAGCGAAGCGGGCAAAGATAGGATACCTATCTTTTGGCACTACTCCCGAAAACATGTGGATGCAGTTCATCTGCCGGACACATTTGATGCCTAAGATTGCAGATGTCGGACGTATCACCAAGAGGTGGCCCTCCGTCGAGCGAAGAGGGGAATCCGAATGGCAGAGCCAACTCTGGTTGTTGAGGCGACGCGCTCCCGCGACGTCTTCCGTCAGGCCAGCGCGCTGTACTCGGCCGTGTTTGGGTACAACTCGCCCGATCACAGCCTCAACCCCAAGCTACTTTCGGCCATTGTTGCCAACGGGGGAGCGGCGGTGGCCGCGACAACCACCACGGGTGAGCTGGTGGGTTTTGCCTACGGCTTTGTCGGTTTCGACGGCTTGACCCCCTACCTCTACTCTCAAGCGGCGTTCATCGACCCCAATTTTCAGGGCCAAGGTGTTGGCCGACAGCTCAAGCAGGCCCAACGCGAGATTGCCACCGCGGCAGGACTGACCTCCATGCGCTGGGCGTTCGACCCGATCCTCGCCCGCAACGCCCACTTCAACCTCGACGTTCTCGGGGCCACGGGAGTGAAGTTCGCGC
>DASYMY010000133.1:0-3421 GCA_036008825.1 Glaciihabitans sp. | reverse complement strand
ATAAAGCCAAAATTTTGCACCGCCGACTGGCGATCACCCTGCTGGCCGTCATCGTGGTTGTCGCCGGCGGCGTTGGCGCGGCCACCTGGTTCGCCATCGACAGCCAAGCCAAATTGCTCACCGCGCAGAACCGCACAGCGGAACTTCTGGCGGAGCAGGCCACCTACGCGGAGGTGCGGCAGGTGCAGTCCAGTATCGACGTGGTCACCTCTGCCCGGCAGGTCGGGACGGCGACCGAGGTCGACTGGGAACAGTACCTTGCCGACATCCGCGGAGTTTTGCCCACCAACGTCACCATTGACACGGTGACGGTGGACTCGGCGGCGCCGTTCACGCTCTATGTGCAGCCAACGGTTCCCCTCCAGCTGGAGCGGGTGGCCACCATCACGCTGGGGCTCACGAGTCCTGCCCTGCCAACGGTTCCCGCCTGGTTGGAGGGTCTACGCACCCTGCCCGGATACGCGGATGCCACCCCAGGCTCCATCACCCGCACCGACACCGGCGACTACCAAGTCATTGTGACCCTGAACATCAACGCCGACGCGTATGCGAACCGGTTCAGTGATTCTGACGAGGCCGAGGAATCTGCTGCCGACGGAACCGAGTCGGCCGACGCCGAGACATCCGCCACTGAAGGCACTGAAGGCACTGATTCCAGCACCACAGAGGAGGACTAGATGGAGAAGAACCGACTCTGGGTGATTGGGGCTGCGCTGGTGATTGCCGGCGTTGTGGTGATCGGCTGGTTCCTCGGCATCTCGCCGAAGCTGGATGAGGCGAGCGCTTCCGCCGCGACGCGCGCTGAGGTGGAGGCGCAGAACGCCGCCCACGAACTGGAACTCGTCAACCTCAAGGAACAGTTCGAGAACATTGATCTGTTTCGAGGTGAGCTCGCTGAGCTTCGTGACGCGATACCTGCGGGAGCCGAACTGCCCGATCTGGTGCGGGAGCTCGACAGCATCGCCACCGACAATCAGGTCTCGCTGACCGCGATTTCGCTCAGCGATGCGCAACCGTATGTTGCCGTTGAGGGTGCTCCGTCGTCGCTGACGGCGGAGAACTTTGTGACGATTCCGCTCTCACTCACGGTCGACGGTGACTACACAAGCGTGTTGAACTTTGTGGCCGGACTCCAGTCGAGCGAGCGCCTGATGCTGGTCACCGCGTTCAGCACCTCAACCGGCGACACCGGCGGGGTTACCGGCAGCATCTCCGCTTACGCCTACGTGTTGCTGAGCGGCAACAGCGCTGCGGCCACTGCCACACCTGAACCCGCACCCGCACCCGCACCCGCACCCTAACGGGCGACACGATCTAAACTCTCCGGGTGGCTGTTCCCAAGATTCTCCTGTTTTACACGTTCACCCCGCTCGCCGACCCCGAAGCAATTCGGCTCTGGCAGCGGGATTTGTGTGAATCGCTGAACATCACCGGGCGCATCCTGCTCTCCAAGGACGGCATCAACGGCACGGTCGGCGGCGAGCTCGCTGACGTCAAAAAGTACCTCCGCAAAACCCGCGAATACGCACCGTTCAAGTCGATGGACGTCAAGTGGAGCGAAGGAAACGGCGACGACTTCCCGCGCCTGAGCGTGCGCGTTCGCGACGAAATCGTCAGCTTCGGTGCCCCAGGAGAACTTGTGGTCAACGAGAACGGCGTTGTTGGCGGCGGAACCCACCTCAGCCCGGAAGAGCTGCACGAACTGGTCGCCAGTAAAGAGGTCACCTTTTTTGATGGCCGCAACGCCTTCGAGGCGCAGATTGGCCGCTTCGACGGTGCGATCGTTCCCGACGTGGCCACCACGCGCGACTTTGTCGCCGAACTCGACAGCGGACGCTACGACCACCTCAAAAACACTCCCATCGTCACCTATTGCACCGGTGGCATCCGCTGTGAAGTTCTCAGCTCGTTGATGGTCAACCGCGGATTCGGCGAGGTCTACCAACTCGACGGCGGCATCGTGCGGTACGGCGAGAAGTATGGCGACGCGGGCCTCTGGAACGGATCCCTCTACGTCTTCGACGACCGCAAATCCATTGACTTCACGGCGGATGCCACGGTGCTCGGCACCTGCTACGCCTGCGGCGCCTCCACCAAAAGGATGGAGAACTGCACCGAGCCGTCCTGCCGGGTACAGCTGGTGGTCTGCGACGAGCACGCCAGCAGCACGGTGTGCCAGCAGCACGAGGCATCCGCCGTCTAAATAACGCCATACACACTGGGCAAACGCCCGGTGAGCACTGAGAATTGGCACCCCCCTCAACGTGAGTCTTTGACAATTAAGGGGCCGGCCGTAAACTGTGCGTTCCGGGAAGTCATCTTCCGTTTGAGAAGCTTGCCACGACTTGTCGTACAGATTGGTGTCATGACTACTCCTCGAAGAACAGTTTCTGGCGTGCTCGGCGCGCTGGCTGGGACCCTTGGTCTGTCCGTTGTTGCCGGTGCGCTGATTGCCACGCTCGTTGTTCCGGCCATCGCGGTGACCGAAACGACCGTCAGCAGCACGGTCGGAATCTTCGACAGCCTGCCCGATTCAATCGACATCTCGCAGCAGCCTCAGCAGAACCGCATCTTCGCCACACAGGACGGCCAGCCGGTTCAAATTGCGACCGTGTTCTCGCAGAACCGTGAAGAAGTCGCCTGGGATCAGGTCTCGATCTTTGTGAAGGATGCCGCCGTCAGCGGTGAGGACCGCCGTTTCTACGAGCACGGCGGAGTTGACCCGCAGGGCATCGTGCGTGCGGCGCTGGTCAACGCCACCTCCTCTGACACCCAGGGCGCCTCAACCATCACGCAGCAGTACGTGAAAAACACCTTCATTCAGGCGGCGCTAGAGCTCGACACCGAAGCCGAACAGGTTGAGGCATACAACGCGGCCATTGACACCACACTCTCGCGCAAGATCAACGAGATGAAGTTGGCGATCTCGCTGGAGAAGAAGTATTCCAAAGACGAGATCCTTCTCGCCTACCTCAACATTGCCAACTACGGTCAAGCCACCTACGGCATTGAGGCTGCCGCCAAGCGGTACTACAACACCACAGCAGCAGCCCTCACCCCCGCCCAGGCCGCCACCCTTGTCGCCATCGTGCAGGAGCCCTCCGCTAACCAGCCCGCTGACCCCGCGAACTGGCCGGCGAACACGGAACGCCGCGACGTGATCCTCGACCAGATGCTTGCCGACGGAAAACTCACTCCAGAGCAGCACGCCGAAGCCGTCGCCACCCCACTCAACGAAACCACTTTGGTGCTCACCGAGCCGTCCAATGGTTGTGGTGTTGCCAACGACCACACCCGCTTCTTCTGCGACTACATCACCAACGTTGTTAAAGACCTGCCAGCTTTGGGAGCGGATGCCACGGAGCGCGCGGCCAACTGGAAGCGTGGCGGCTACGACGTCTATACAACGCTCGACATGACG
>DASYMY010000132.1:0-3013 GCA_036008825.1 Glaciihabitans sp. | reverse complement strand
AACACAGAAATGGTGCGTCGCCTAGAGAGCGGCTTCGGCGGCGATGACGCTGCCGCAGCAGCCGCGTCGTTCCAGGCCGCTATACCGATTGGACGCTATGCGGAGCCCTCCGACATCGCGAACCTTGTCGTGTTCTTGGGCTCCGACGAAAGTGCCTTCATTACCGGCGCCCAGTACCGGGTTGATGGCGGTAACGGCGCCCGCTAGCACCGAGAGCGCGGGGTTTTCACGGCTGGCGGCGGACTCACTCAGCGGGAGTAGCCCGCCGCCGGCCCTGCGCACGGCGAAACCGCCGACCTGAAATCACGTTGGCATCAATCCGCACGTAGTTCCACTTATTTGTGGGCGAGTATGACTGCAGCTCCCTCACCCCAGAATCTTCGATCTCGCGATCAAATCCCACCCTCGTCGCGGTACCGCGCACCACAACACTCCACCGTTTACGCTCGTCAATTCCGTCAACTTCAAATGCAACCAGCGGATGCCTCGCCATGTCGACCATCTTCGACCCCGGCCCACTCCGAAAATAGATGGAACGGTCCTTCACCAGGTAGTTGACCGGGTAAATGTCAACTTCACCGTCGCGGATCACTCCAACCCGGCCCAGCTCGCCGTCGGCGAGCAGCCGCCAGCACTCGCTAGCGTCGAGGTCATCGATACCGTCTGCGTCGACGTCGTCTGACTTGACCATGATCACCTCACCTCACGTCCATAACGCGGGGAATCCTGTCGACATTCTTCGTGTTGCGCCTGGCATAGCGCAAGCCTCTTGCGGGCACACGTTCACCCTTCCGGCGGCGCGAACGGCCATGCCACTATGGAGACGACCTAAGGTGATTGCGATGAACGTCAAGGTAGCTCCGGCCCACAGTTTCGACGATGTGGCAACGATGTTTGCGCCCAAGAATCCCAACTCGTCGGTGTGCTGGTGCCTCTCCTGGCGGCTGGGGTCGGTCGAGAATCGCTCGCTGGTGGGAGCCGCCCGAGCGGATCGGGTGAAACAGTTGTGCGAACGCGAGCTCGCCCCTGGCGTGCTGGCGTACGTTGATGGAGAAGTCGGGGGCTGGGCAGGCATCGCTCCGCGGGCGGAACTGCAGCCGTTCGCCCGGTCGAAAAAGATTCCGCACATTGATGAGCTGCCGGTGTGGTCGCTGTGGTGCATCCGGGTACGGCCCGGGTTTCGCAAAAGGGGTCTCACCCAGGCGCTGATCGGTGGTGCTGTCGATTACGCACGAGAGTGCGGCGCCCCCGCCGTGGAGGCGTACCCGGTCGACAACGCTGGCCAGAGGGTTGACCAGACGATGGCCTTTGTAGGCACCCGCGACATGTTTGAAAGAGCGGGTTTTGTGAAGGCGGCCGACACCACCTCAATAGCCGGAGGCTTTCCGCGCATTCTGATGCGACTTCCGCTGAGCTGAGCCTTCCCAACCCCACGAGCTAGTGTGCCAGCGCTACCAATGGGGATGCCATTCGCTGGCCCGAACGCTTTCCGAAATCAACGACGCAGTCATGCCATAATCCGCATGTGACGCTATTCGACTCGGATCCTTTCGAAACGCGAGTTCCGGCGCGTTCGCGTCGTCGTGGCTCAAATCGTGGGACTGTTTTCGGGGTCGCCCTTAGTGCGATCTGCGCGGCAGGATTTGTGGTGTCGTTGCTGCCCTCAAACCCTATTTCCGGGCTGACACCATACGAAATGTCCGCAGAAATGAGTCAAATCACACAGCAAATGGGTCTCACTGACGAAGGACTTGAGGTCTTCACTGACGCCCGTCCCCAATTGCTGGACAGTAACGCATTTCTACTTAAGTGTGCTGATTCGTCCCTCGGCCACCCCGACAGCGACGTCGCCACGGTGGGATGCTTCGTCGGAAGTGAGTACGCCAGCGGCCAGATTGCAATCTTTCGGCCGTCGGACCCCCGTCTTATCAACCAGAGTGTGGTGACCGCTGCCCATGAGATGCTGCATGCAGCCTTCTCGCAGCTGAGCAACAATGAGCGGGCATCACTGGAAGCGTTGTTGGAAGCACGCTGGTCGCAGGTTCCGGCGGACGACCCGATCCAGGCGAGTTTCGCGGGGTCGGTGGGCAACAGAAGCGAGAGCCGTTCTACTGAACAGTTTGCATATCTCGGCACCACAACTATCGACGCCTTCGAGCCAGCGCTAGAAGAGTATTACGACCGGTACTTCGCCGATCGAAGTCGCGTTGTGGCCGCATATGTAGCGAAACAAACGTTGTGGACATCGCTTCAAACCGAATACCATGCCGCCTCAATCGCGATGCAAAGCGTGGAGCACGCTAACGGGACAGAGTCCGCTCAACTACAGGCAGACCGCGCTCAGCGTGATGCTGATTTCGCTGCGGCAACTCGACTGATTGATAATTACAACGCCTTGAGCGCGGATGAGCGGGCGAATACGTTTGTTCGGCAGCCTGACGGCAGACTGGGCGAGCCGTACGGGAATTACCTGAATCGACTCCGGAGTTCGTTCGTATCTCGCGACGCGGATCTGGCACTTCGTCAAACGCGGCTCGACGCTGCGGTGGTCGAGGCCAAGGTGGCGCGAGAAGAAGTGGAGCGGCTCCTACTTGATCTTGAAACCCTAAGTGCAGCTACCGTCCCCTCACGCGGCTAAAGACACGTGATCGGCATTCCCCTCGGGAGCGTCTCACGATTGCGGAGCCGCGCCACTCCGCTGCACCGACTTCAGCACTCTCGTATCGCGCGAAATATCCAGCAGTGACTCGGCGTGACGGCGGTGGCCGTCCATGGTGGCCGGGTCCATCTTGTCGAGTAGAGACATAATCATGCGCATCCGCGGATTGGATTCAAGCGTTTCCCGGTGGTCCTCGATGAAGGTCCAGTAAAGGCCGTCCCAGTCTGCTGTCCACTCGCCCGGCGGCAGATCTGACATCTTTCGGAGGTAATTGCTACCAGAAACATACGGTTTGGTAGTAAAGCCGTCTCCTGCAGCGAACTGGCTCATCGCATAGACATTGGGAACCATCAC
>DASYMY010000131.1:0-3427 GCA_036008825.1 Glaciihabitans sp. | reverse complement strand
AGAATGGTCGGATGCCTACTGACGCTCCTCCCCTGGTGGATGTCGGCGAGATCATCCGTCTTGTTGGCCAGTCCTCTTTTCAACGCGCACGCGGTTACGCGCGCGGTGGCGCCGTAGAGAGTTTCGACTGGGATCCCGCCGAGGGAATTCTGGTCAGCACAGTGCAAGGCAACGCCGCGCAGCCTTATCGCCCGCGCATTACGCTGCGATCGTTGAAGGACGGCTACTACCGCCCGACCAGCAGTACCTGCACCTGTCCCGTCGCGGCCAATTGCAAACACGTGGCGGCCACCTTGCTTGATAGCAACGCCGCACACATGCGCCAGGCCGAGCGCGGTGAGCTGCAGCGGGGCAGCGACCTCGGGCCAAGCGTGAGAGGCAGCACCAAGGCGCCCACTTTCACCCCCACAGCCGAGGCGACATGGAAAACAACCATGTCGGCGTTGACCGCAGAAAAGGCTCCATCCACTGCGCGTCCCTTTGGGCGAGGAGTGGGAGAAACCTCCTCAACGGTGAGCACACCGCTGGGGTTGCAGTTCGAGCTGCGCGAGCAGACTCCGCGCAGCAATGAACGGTGGCGCGGCCCCACTGCCAAGGCCGCCACCGCGGTTCGTGAACCGGGAGCGACGTACCGGCTAGGCGTGCGACCGGTGATCCCTGGAACATCCGGCAACTGGGTTCGCACCAATGTCACCTGGAACTCAATCACGCACCAAATGAACCGGCTCGCCCTTGACCCGGCGCAACACCGCTGGTTCACCGAGTTCGCTGCGCTGTACCGTGCGACAACCCGCGACGTCTACACCGGTCAGGACCCTGACTGGATTTACCTCGACGACTTCCACAGTCCGCTGCTGTGGCCGCTTCTAGCCGACGCCACTCGGCTTGGTATTGAACTTGTCGGCAACAAAAAAGACGCGGTTATCTCCATTGGCAAACGGGCCGTTGTCAGTCTGGACGCATCGTCGCGCGGAGGGGCATCCGCTTCGGCATTGGAACTTAGCGGTGAGAGCCCCGATAGTGAGAGCTCCATCAACGACAACGATGTTGCGCGGGATCGAGCGGCCGACCTGTGGCTGACAACCCGTCTGGCCATTGACGGTGAGCTGTACCGTCAAGAATCTGCGGGAGCCATTGGTAGCCACGGTGTGTACAGCGTCGAACTGGCGCCCTCTGCTCGCTATACCCTTGCCCCGTCGGTCGATTTTCTCAGCGACGAGCAGCGCCGATTGTTGAAGCAGGACCCGGCGACGTTGGTTGTGCCCGCGAATGATGTCACCGAATTTTTGACCGAGTTTTACCCGCGTTTGCGCCGCAGTGTTGCTGTGTCGAGCCACGATGATTCGGTCGACTTTCCCGAAATCATCCCGCCCCTGTTGGTGCTGACCGCGCAGTTCCGCGCCAAACATGTGCTGCGCCTGAGCTGGGACTGGGAGTATCAGGAGGCGGGAGGGCCCGTTCGCCGTGCTTTGCGCTCCACCGGATCCGATTCGGGTGACCGCGACCTGGTGCTTGAAGAGGCCGCAATTGACAACGTCGAAGCGCTGTTGCGTACCGTCGATGGCTCCACCGACCACACGGCAGCTCTGCAATCGACACTGACCCTGCAGGGCTTAGACGCGGCGGAGTTCACCGACAAAGTTCTGCCGCTGATCGCTGAGCTGGATGGCATTCGGGTTGATGTTCTCGGCGACAAACCGGACTATCAGGAGCTCACCGAAGCTCCACAACTGACCATCAAAACTGTTGAGACAGACCAGCGGGACTGGTTTGATCTGGGCGTAATCGTCACGATCGAGGGACGCGACGTTCCCTTTGGGCCGCTGTTCAAAGCGCTGTCAAAAGGGCAGAAAAAACTTCTGCTCGTTGACAACTCATACCTGTCGCTCGATCACCCCGCCTTTGATGAGCTGCAACGCCTGATCGGTGAGGCATCCGCTCTGCAAGAATGGGAAACCGGACCGCGCATCAGCCGTTACCAGGCGAGTCTGTGGGCAGACTTCGAAGACCTCGCCGACGAAACCGAACAGGCGGGAGCCTGGCGAACCGCGGTTGCCGGTTTATTGGAGCTGTCGTCACTGGATCTCGCAAGTGTGGAGACCACTCCCCTGCCCTCCTCCGTGCAGGCCACTATGCGCCCCTACCAGCAGGACGGTTTCAACTGGTTGGCGTTTTTGTGGAAGCACCAGCTGGGCGGAGTTCTCGCCGACGATATGGGCTTGGGAAAGACGCTGCAAACGCTGGCCCTCATCAGTCACGCCGTTGAGGCAGCCCCTGCCACCGAGCGGTTGCCGTTCCTTGTGGTCGCCCCTACCTCTGTCGTCTCGAACTGGCTTGCCGAAGCGCAGCGATTTGCGCCCCATCTGACGGTGCGAGGGATCACAGCAACACAGACGAAAAGCGGAAAAAATCTTGCGGCGGATGTCTCCAGCGCCGACATCATCGTCACCTCATACGCCCTGTTCCGTCTCGACTTCGAGGCCTACCAGGATCAGAGCTGGGCTGGCTTGATTCTCGACGAAGCACAGTTTGTAAAAAACCACTCCTCCAAAGCGCATGAGGCGGCGAAGGAGCTGGCTGCACCATTCAAGCTGGCCATCACGGGTACTCCGATGGAGAATTCCCTTACCGACCTGTGGTCGTTGTTCTCTATTGTCGCGCCCGGGTTGTTCCCCTCGGCCCGTAAATTCGCCGAAGAGTACGTGCGCCCCATTGCTCGCGGGGACAACGCCGAATTGATGGCGAAGTTGCGGCGCCGCATCCGGCCGCTGATGATGCGCCGTACCAAGGAGATTGTGGCGCAGGATTTGCCGGCCAAGCAGGAACAAGAGCTGCGGATCGACCTGAACCCGCGCCACAAAACGTTGTACGACACCTACCTGCAGCGCGAACGGCAGAAGCTGTTGGGGCTGATCGGCGACATGGACAAAAACCGTTTTGTGGTCTTCCGCTCGCTCACCCTGCTGCGCATGTTGTCTCTCGACGCCTCACTGGTGGACGAGGGCTACTCCGACATTCCCTCCAGCAAGCTGGACGCCCTATTTGATCAGCTCGGTGATGTGATCGCTGAAGGCCACCGGGCGTTGATCTTCAGCCAGTTCACCTCGTTTCTGCAGAAAGCGGCCCACCGGCTCGACGAGCAGAACATCGAGTACGCCTACCTGGACGGTTCGACGCTGCGCCGTGCTGAGGTCATCGAGAAGTTCAAATCGGGAACAGCCCCGGTGTTTTTGATCAGCCTCAAGGCTGGCGGGTTTGGGTTGAACCTGACCGAAGCCGACTACGTCTTTTTGCTTGACCCGTGGTGGAACCCCGCCTCAGAAGCCCAGGCCGTTGACCGCACCCACCGCATTGGCCAAACTAAAAACGTGATGGTGTACCGCATGGTCGCGAAGGGCACGATCGAAGAAAAAGTGATGGCGCTCAA
>DASYMY010000130.1:0-5278 GCA_036008825.1 Glaciihabitans sp. | reverse complement strand
AAAGGCGCCGGCGGAATGACCATGGTCATTCCGCCGGCGCTTGTTTGCGTTTACGA
This sequence comes from Glaciihabitans sp., assembly GCA_036008825.1. GTDB lineage: Bacteria > Actinomycetota > Actinomycetes > Actinomycetales > Microbacteriaceae > Glaciihabitans. The sequence continues at coordinate 5,222 of DASYMY010000130.1, read as the reverse complement.
CCGAGTTAGTTGACGGCGACCGACGAGTCGGACACCGTTACCAGGTGACGCTCCAGCAGCAGAGTGCGAGTGATCGCCACTTCGTGGTTGCGCTTGTCAGCATCCCAACCGAGCTGCTCGGCCATAACGGTGGCAAGCTCGTCGAGCAGCGGGCCGGTGATGCTGCCAGTAAACGCCAGGTGGGTGCGGCGTAGCAGCAGGTCGCTCAGGTGCACAACGGACTCGTCCTGGATGAGGAACTCGATCTCAGTCTTCGTGTACTCCTCCGACGACTCCAACATCTGGTCGCCGTTGTCGGAGATGAACTCGATGACCTGAGCGGCGCGGGTACCGTACCGGTTCAGCAGAGCCTCGGCGCGGCAGGTGCCGATCTGGTCACCGTTGCTGGCAAGCCAGACGCGCAGTGCGTCTTCCGTCTGCGGGAAGTTCTTTCCGCCACCGATGGCAAGACCAACGGTGCTGACTGCACGCGGGGTTCCGAGAATCTCGAGGACCTCGTTGCTAAGGTGCTCGGACAGCGCACGGAACGTGGTCCACTTTCCACCAACCAGGCTGAGCAGGGTGCTGCCGGGGCGAGCGGCAATGCTGGACTTCTCGATGCGGTAATCGCGGGAGACAAAGCCGGGGGCCTCATCATCGTGCTTGGGCAGCGGTCGAATTCCCGAGAAGGAGAACACAATCTGCGACCGGTCCAGGGTGAACGCCGGGAAGACGTGCTTGACGAGGTCGAAGAAGTAGTCGATCTCGTCTTCGGTCGTGATGCTCGGCTCACGGACATCCGCATCAATATCGGTTGTGCCAATCATGACGCGACCCTTGAGGGGGTAGATGAGCACGATGCGGCCGTCATTGTTTTCGAAGAACAGTTCGCGGCCGTTCAGCTGTTCGTACAGCGCCGGGTGGTCCAGAACAATGTGCGAGCCCTTGGTTCCGCCCATGTACTCCGTGGGCATCCCGAGGGCGGCGTTGGTGAGGTCGGTCCATGGACCGGAGGTGTTGACCACGACGTCGGCGGTGATGGTGAACTCGGTGCCGGTCTCGGTGTCGCGAACGCGCACACCTTCGGGGCTGAGCGCAACGGCTTCAACGTAGTTGGCGCTGCGGGCGTGCTCGCCGGCGGCCTGGCCGTCGCGCAGAACGTCGAGGGCGAGACGCTCCGGGTCGTGCATGGATGCGTCGAAGTAGGTCGCGGTGTATTTGATGTCGGGATTGAGCATCGGCAGCTCGGTCAGCGATGCCTTGCGGGAGAGGAACTGGTGGCGGGGAACCGATCCACCGTCGCGGCTGAAGGAGTCATACAGCACCATACCGACCTTGATCAGCAGGGCACCGCGTTCTTTGGTGGAGCGCTGTTTGTGGGTCAGCAACCGCAGCGGCGCGGCTACTACGCCCGAAACGGTGGAGAAGATGGGGATGGTCGTTTTGAGCGGCTTGACGTAGTGCGGGGCCGTCTTCAGCAGGCCGTTGCGCTCCTGAACAGATTCGCGCACCAAGCGCAGTTCACCGTTCTCGAGGTAGCGAACACCACCGTGGATCATGTGGGAGGAAGCGGAGGAGGCGCCGGAGACATAGTCGCCCTTCTCCACCAGGACAACGTCAACACCTTGCAGGGCCAGATCGCGGAACGTCGCCAACCCATTGATGCCACCCCCAATGATCAGGACGCGGGCGCGGGGCCGCTCCATCAAACTCGCGACATCGGTTCGGATCTGCGGATTCTTCTTCGTGTGAGGAGTCATCGGGTGCCTTCGTGAAAGTGCTCTACCGCTGTTGGGTGCCGTTCACTCACGCGAGCGTTGCGGTGGGACGCAGCGGTGAGTAAGTTAATCCTCGAGCACTGAACACATTTGTTCAAGCTAGTTGAACAAACGTGCACGGTAGAGAATCGCTGATCATGACGCTGGCACACCCTGACACTCACCCGCATCCCGATAAAACCCGGGATGCCCTTCGAGCGGCACACCTCTACTACCTGCAAGACCTCACGATGGATGCCATCGCGAGCGAGCTCCACACCTCCCGCTCCTCCGTGTCACGCCTGTTGTCGTATGCCAGAAGCACCGGTTTGGTCGACATTCAGATCAAGTCTCCGCTTGATCAAATCTCGCGGGTGCAGAACGACATCTCGTCTCAATTTGGGGTGGCCGCGCACATTGTTCCCGTTCCCGATTACGCCAGTGAGGTGGATCGGCTAGAGCGGGTTGCGTTATCCGCTGCACGAATTCTCGGCTCCTTTTTCGACTCCAACATGACCATGGGCATCGCGTGGGGCTCCACCATGAGCGCCGTCAGCCGCCACCTTGTCAGCAAAAAGACCCACAACGCGCAGATCGTTCAGCTCAACGGGGCCGCCAACACCCGCACAACAGGCATCGTCTACGCCTCCGAGATTCTGCAGCGCTTCGGCGACGCATACGGCGCATACGTGCAGCACTTCCCCGTGCCCGCCTTCTTTGACGAAGCCGCCACCAAGGATGCGTTCTGGCGTGAACGCAGCACCCGCCGAGTGCTCGAAATTCAGAGCCGGATGGACGTAGCACTCTTCGGCATTGGTAGCCCATACGCCGAAGTTCCCAGCCACGTGTACACAACCGGATATCTCGACAGCGCCGACTTCCGTGCACTCAAAGAAGCCAACGTTGTAGGGGACGTTGCGACCATTTTTTTGAGGGCGGATGGCTCTGACACCGGCATTCCGCTTAACGCTCGAGCGACCGGACCCGACTTCACCACACTGCGCCAGGTCGCCCGGCGAGTGTGTGTCAGCTCCGGCATCTCCAAACTCGACGCCCTGCGCGGCGCGATCAACGCCCGGCTCATCACCGACCTCATCATCGATGAGGGAACCGCCCGCGCCCTGGTGGAGTGAGCGTGCTGGTGGAATGAGCGGCCTTGCTTGCGGTCAGTCGCGCTACAGAACCTCAAGCGGCTCTGCACGCCGCGGTGCAGGGAACGCCTCGTCCAGCATCATCAATTCCTCGCGGCTGAACTCGATGTCCATGGCGTTGTGATTCTCCCGCACGTGCGCACGTGTGGACGCCTTCGCCATCACCGTCACCTCGGGGCTTCGACGCAGCACCCAGGCGAGAGCGATCTGGGCCGCCGTCATCCCTCGGTTCAGCGCCACCTTTTTTACCAGCGGATGCCTCAGCAGCGAGCCGTGGTCAAGCGGCGAGTAACCCATCACCGGGATTCCAAGCTCTCTGCACTGGGGAAGCAGATCAAACTCGGGGCCGCGTCGGGCCAGGTTGTAGAGGATCTGGTTGGTTTGCACGGCGGAGCCACCAGGGATCGACAGCAGCTCGGTCATGTCATTGGTGTCGAAGTTGCTGACACCCCAGCCACGGATGAGGCCCTCTTGCAACAGATTTTCGAAAGCTTCAACGGTCGCCGCGAGCGGATGCTCGCCGCGCCAATGCAACAAGTAAAGGTCGAGGTGGTCGGTTCCAAGCCGTGCCAGGCTGCGCCTGCATGCTTCGGCGGTTCCGTGCAGGGAAGCGTTCTGGGGCAGCACTTTGCTGACCAGAAATACTTCGTCGCGGCGACCATTAATGGCTTCGCCCACTAGAGATTCAGCGGCCCCCGACCCATACATTTCGGCGGTATCGATGACGGTGAGCCCCAAATCGATGCCGGCGCGCAGCGCGTCGACTTCGGCCCGATGGGCCGCGGGATCATCGCCAAGGTACCAGGTTCCCTGGCCGAGCGGCGGAACCGAAACCCCGTTCGGAAACGTCACCGCACTCACCGTTGCAACGGCCATTCCTCAACCCCCTTGTCAGCCCACACGGGGGCTTACTACCCATCGTGAGCTACAACTTCGGAGCAAAGAAGGGGTAGCAATTGTGGCAGACAGGGGGTACAGCCGATGCCGAACTAGAGCCGTTCGGCGGCCTCCACCACATTTTTGAGCAGCATGGCGCGGGTCATCGGGCCCACTCCGCCGGGAACGGGAGAAAGGTAGCCGGCGACACTCGCCACTGCTGGGTCGACGTCGCCGACCAGCCGCGCCTTGCCGGTTTCCGGGTTGACCACCCTGGTGATGCCCACATCGAGAACAGCGGCGCCCGGTTTGATCCACTCCGGCTTCACCAACCCAGCAGAACCCACCGCGGCGATAACAATGTCGGCCTCACGAACGTGCTGGGCGAGGTCGAGCGTGCGGGAGTGGGTCAGCGTGACGGTCGCGTCTAGTCCCTTGCGGGTTAGCAGCAGACCGAGCGGGCGTCCGACAGTCAGGCCACGGCCAATCACCACAACCTGCTTACCGGGAATGGTCACGTGGTACCGGTCGAGCATCTCCACGATGCCGGCCGGGGTGCACGGCAGCGGGGAGTCGAGTTTGCCGCCGACACCCAGCACAAGCCGTCCCAGGTTGGTGGGATGCAGGCCGTCGGCGTCTTTGGCGGGGTCCATCAGCTCGAGCATGGCGTTCTCGTCGAGACCGGCGGGTAGCGGCAGCTGAATGATGTACCCGGTGACGGCCGGGTTGTTGTTGAGACCAATGATGGCCTCGCGCACTTCGTCCGCCGTGGCGGTCTCCGGAAGGTCAACCCGAATGGACTCGATTCCTACCTCGGCACAGTCGCGGTGTTTGCCCGCGACATAGGAGAGGGAGCCGGGGTCGCTTCCCACCAGCAGAGTTCCGAGCCCGGGAGTGATACCGCGGGCTTTGAGCTCGGTGATGCGGTGGGCAAGTTCATTTTTGACGGCCGTCGCGGTGGCGACGCCGTCGAGAACGGTTGCGGTCATACGGGTTGTCCTTCCGAGACCGTTGCTTAGGCCCAGGTTCCGGGAGAAACCAGGCCCGGGTACAGCGGGTAGCCGTCGGTCAGCTTGAGCACGCGGGCACGCAGATCCGCAACATCCGGGGTGGGCATCAGAGCGAGCGCGATGATGTCGGCAACCTCGGTGAACTCTTCGTCGCCGAAGCCACGGGTGGCCAGGGCGGAGGTACCAATGCGCACACCGGACGGCGTCAGCGGCGGACGTGGGTCGAACGGCACTGAGTTGCGGTTCACGGTGATGCCGACTTCGTGCAGGATGTCTTCCGCGTCTTTACCGTGGATGGCCGAGTTGCGGAGGTCAACAAGCACCAGATGCACGTCGGTGCCACCCGTCAGTACGTCGATGCCGGCGCTGGTGGCATCCGCTGCTGTCAATCGTTCTGCAAGAATCTGCGCGCCACGGATGGTGCGCTCCTGGCGGTCTTTGAACTCGGG
>DASYMY010000129.1:0-5665 GCA_036008825.1 Glaciihabitans sp. | reverse complement strand
CAGCACCCGCGCCCAGACGTGGGCGGCCGCAATAAAGTGCGGACCTGACCGGGTGGCAGCTGGGGTGGTGTCGCGGTAGAGCCCGTCGTCGTGGATGGCGTAGCAGCCGGAGCGCACAATGAGGCGGGCGCTCGGAATGGTTGCGCGCACGGGTGTAAAGATCTCGGCAACCAGGTCGAAGTCGGTGCTGCCGCCGGCCGTCAGGATGGGGGAGTCCGTCTCGAACAGCTCCGCCAGGGCTACAAAGGTGTGCGCCATGCCGTCGAGAAAGAAGCGCACGGCGCCCTCGCGAGTGCCACCCACCGTGCCGTCGGAGCCGGCGGTGACGCTGCCCTCGAAACCGGACACACCCGCCAGCGACAGGTGCGCTGATGCGACAACGGCTTCCGCGACACGGACGGCCTCGGTGTGGGTGCGGGCCCCGGTGCGGCCGCCCGGTGCGCCCCGTTCAACGCAGACCAACACAGGGCGCGATGCAGCGGATGCCGCCAGCCCGGCCTCCATCACCGCGACGGCCTCCACTGAATCAACCCAACAGATCACCTCGAAGTGTGGGTCTGTGGCCATCTCGGTGGCCAGCCATGCCAGCGCCTGAGGGGAGAGGATTTGGTTGGCGACAATGACCCGCGCAATTCCAACACTGCGGGCTACCCGCAACTGAGCTTCGTTGGCAACCGTGATCGCCCAGGATCCCGCCGCGAGCTGCCACCACCACAGGCCGGGCGTCATGGTGGTTTTGCCGTGCGGCGCGAGCAGTAAGCCGTGGCTGTCGACCCATGCCTGCATGGTGGAAATGTTGTGGTGCACTGCCTCAACGTTGAGGGTGAATGCGGGGGTTGCCAGCTTTGCCAGAGGGATCTGCAGCCGGGTGGCGCCGGCTGCCATTAACGCGTTCCAGTTCTTGTCGAGCGGGCCAAGAGCGGTGAGATACGGCTCGAGCTCGGCTGGCCACAGGGCGCTCATACCCGCGCCAGCTCGATCACATTGGCGGGTGTCTTTCCTTGCGCGATCGCCAGAATCTGCTCGCGGGCCAACTTCGCGAGCAGTGCCGTCGTCGCGTGGGTGTTTGCTGCCACGTGTGGGGTGAGTAAACAGTTCTCCAACGACCAGAGCGGATGCCCCGCCGGCAGGGGTTCCGGCTCCACAACATCCAGGCAGGCGCGCAGACGGCCAGAGGTCAGCTCGGCAACAAGGGCGGAGGTATCAACGACCCCGCCGCGTCCGATATTGACCAGCAGCGAGGCATCCGCCATTAACTCAAGAAAGTGGGCGTCAACGAGGTTGCGGGTGGAGTCGGTGAGGGGGACGGCGACGATGACCACGTCGGCGGTGGGCAGCAGGGCGGGGAGCTCGTCCTGCGCGTGAATCTGCTGGCCGGACGGGGTGGTGCGGGCGGTGGAGGCGACGCGGATGATGTCTTTCGGCTTGAACGGGATCAGGCGCTCTTCAAGGGCGGTGCCAAGGCCGCCGTATCCGAGGATGAGCACGGTGGATTGCTGCAGGGACGAGGTATAGGGGTCGCGCCAGAGCTGTTGGTGCTGGTGGCGCACGTGGGAGGGTAGTTCACGCAGTCCCGCGAGGATCAGCGCGATGCCCATCTCGGCGGTGGAATCTTCGATCGCACCGCGCGAGTTGCTGAGGGTCGCATTGGGGGGCAGCACCGGGGTGATCCAGTCGTAGCCAAGAGACATCAGGTGCACGTGCCGGAGGCTCGTCATCTCGCGCAGCCGGTCTTTGGTACCGGAGACAAGCGGGTGGTGGGTGACCAGCATGTCCGCCTCGGGGGCTGCGCGCCCGTCATCAATGTTCCACACCGCGACGTCGATATTCGGGTGAGTAATCTTGCCGTGGTTGATGCCAAAGTCGCGCACAAAGTCGTCGGAGGGAACGAGTACTCGCAGGGTCACGTGATTCTCCAGAAAATAGCGGGTGCGGTGAGCACGCGGGGGAGGTGTGGTCCTTATCGTGACATAGGGGCGTGTTTCGGCACTGTGAACGAGACAGCGAGAGAGGGTGCTGGGCGCTGAGGCGAGGTGCCCGTTCTGGGGGTGCCGGTCTGCGAGAGCTCACCAATAGGCTGAGCCGTCGTCAGAGAGGCCGAAACCGTGAACAAACTGTCCTTCCCCACCGCCCCCAAGCGTCCGGTAAAAGATCGCTCCACTGCGAAAAAGAGGGTCGTTCCGCTGTGGCTTGCGGGTGCTGTCGCTGTGCTTGCACTATTTATCGGCTTCGGTCTGGGCTCGAGCGGAGATGTTGCCGACACTGAGGAGTATCAGGCGCTCGCGTTGGCGAATGAGGAGTTCACCAACGAGCAGGACGGTATTGACGCTCAAACGGTGGACCTCGATGAGCGCACCACCGCTGTGGAAGAACGCGAAGCGGTGCAGGAGGCCATCGCCGAGGAAGCTCGTGCGGTAGAAGCGGCCCGCGTGGCCGAAGAGGCTCGGGTGGCCGAAGAAGCGCGGCTTGCTGAAGAGGCTCGGTTAGCGGAAGAAGCGCGGGTTGCCGAAGAAGCACGGGTTGCTGCTGAGGCTGCAGCGCAGGCTCAAGCGCAAGCCGCAGCTGATGCAGCAGCGCGTGCTGCCGCGGCTCCCGTTGCTCCGCCTGCTGCCGCTCCAATTCCCAACACCGGATCGCAGTATTACGACAATTGCACGGCAGCGCGCAACGCAGGAGCGGCTCCCGTGCGGACGGGTGACCCCGGATACGGCAAGCACCTTGACCGTGATGGTGATGGAGTGGGCTGCGAATAGCCGCCCAACAAACCGACAACCCCTGGTCACCGTAGTGTTCCAGGGGTTATGCGGTGGGCCCCGTCGGACTCGAACCGACGACCCGCGGATTAAAAGTCCGATGCTCTACCAACTGAGCTAGAGGCCCGCGGTAATAAGGGTAGTGCCTTCGCGTTCTGGGACGTAATCGAGTGGCTCTTCGGGAGCGTTTGAGGCCAAACCGAACTAGGCTCGATGGAATGGCCGACGATTTTCACAAGCCCACTCAGTACTCCGGCGACAAGTTCGACACCTTTATTGGCGGCGAAGATCCCGCCCAAATAATGCGGGCGGCCCACGACACCGCGCACGCCCTGGTGGATCGGGCGCGGGCCAACACTGACCCTGCCGTACTCGAGAGGTTGGTCGCCTACACCGACGAGCACGGTATTGATGCGCTCGCCGAACTCTGGGCGAGGTCGGGAGCTCGCACCCTTCCCGGGGCGCTCTGGCGCATCTACCTGATGCGGGCGCTAATCCGCCAGGACCCCACCGGGATGAGCTTCCTTTTCCAGCGCGGAACCGAAGTGCTGCACACCATCGACACCGTGGTTGCCGGTGCCACCCTGCCGACCGGTCCGGAAGAAATCATTGACCTGGCCGACCAGATTTTGCGTGGACTCTTTGTGGGCGACTTCGCAATAGCCCTTGACCGAGCGGCGGCATTCTGCCGGATTACGGCAGCGGGATCCACCAGTATTGCGGATGACACCGAACTAACGAACCCCGTCCGCTCCACCGAACTGACTACACGGGCAGCACGGCTGTCACAGACCGCTGCGGAATTCACCGCCTGCGCTCGACTTCACCGATCCGCCCAACTGGAGTAAACTGTTGTGTCCGGGCCGTGGTAACCCCGGGCTCCACTAATAGCCGCTCCGAGCGGCCTCGCGCCGAGAGGCGTTCCGCGGCCCGGGCTAACTTTTTTGCACCAAGATGTGAATTCGCCCAAACCGTATTCGTGAGCACTCCGAATACTAGGTATGACAACCGCATCCTCATTCGAGAGAAATCGAGTGCACCTCGATCTCGGGAGAGGTGCGCGTGCCCCCGCCCTTACCGGAGTGTTCGGTTGTGCTTTAGGGGGACAAAACTGCGATGCTTAAGCTCGTGCCACGACCTACCGACATCCTCAGCGACGAGTCAGAGTCTCGGGCGTCCGCTGGCGACCTTCTTGAACGCGTTGCTCAAGGGGATAAGTCAGCGTTTGCAGAGCTCTACGACTTGCTCGCGCCCCGCGTTATTGGGCTTATCTTCCGCGTGCTGAAAGACCACGCACAATCGGAAGAAGTCGCCCAAGAAGTGTTTCTAGAAGTGTGGCAAACAGCAGCACGCTTCGACTCCACCAAAGGTGGGGCCGCAACGTGGATGCTGACCATGGCTCACCGCCGTGCCATCGACCGGGTGCGTTCTTCGCAAGCCGGCCGTGACCGCGACACCAAGGTGGGTATCCGGGATTTCACCCCCGACTATGACTCCGTCGCCGAGACGGTAGAAGTGCGTGTCGAACACGAAAGGGTTGCGGTTGCGTTGGCTCGTCTAACCGAACTACAGAGGCAAGCGGTAACACTTGCGTACTACGGGGGATATAGCCAGAGCGAGGTCGCGACCATGCTGAAAGTGCCCATAGGCACCGTCAAAACACGATTACGTGACGGCATGATTCGACTGCGCGACGAATTGGGGGTGGCATCATGACCGACCGCACCCCACCAACGAACCCGGCCTCGCCCGACGACGCCGGAGACCAGAACACGCGCGACGAGCAGCTCGCTGAGACATCCGCCGCATATGTACTTAATGCTCTAACCCCAACCGAACAGCAGGAATTCGAACAATACCTAGCTGAATCTGAGACGACCGCCGAGGAGGTGACTGAAATGCGTGAAACAGCAGCTCTGCTCTCGCTGGCAGTCACCCCCATTCAGCCGAGTCCTCAGCTCAAAGTGAATTTGATGGCAATGCTGGATGAGACACCCCAGCTACCCCGCGATGTCGCGCCGGTGCGCACCATTCAGCCGTCCTTTCAGACTCAATCCACGGCGGATGTCCCAGACGCGGCCCCCATCGCCCCTGCTGCTCCTTCTGCCCTCAGCACCAAAACGCAGGCCCGCTGGTTCAATCGTCCGCTGGTTGCCATGACGGCGGTCGCCGCAGCTGTTGCGCTCTTTGTGGGCGGCGGTGTGGTGACCACCCTGATCAATGACACCGGGTTCCAGCAGCAGCAAGCTGACCAGTTGGCGGCCATCACCGCCGCCGACGACATGCAGCAGGCCTCGGCCGCTGCCGCCGAGGGCGGTACAGCAACCTTGGTGTGGTCTAACGAGCTGGGCAAGTCCGCGTTGATTGTTGATGGCCTCCCTGAGCTGCCCAGCGACCAGGTGTATGAGCTCTGGTACATCGACACAACAGGAACGCCCACCCCTGCAGGTCTGATGGAAGACGTGACCTCGGAGCGCACCTGGATGGTCCTCGAAGGCACCATGCAAGCCGGCGACACCGTTGGGGTGACCGTTGAACCCAGTGGCGGATCAGAGCAGCCCACAACGGCTCCTATCGTCGCCCTCGCCAGCGCCTAAGAGCGCGGGCACCCCACACCAACAACAGAAGCCGCCGTCCCGTGAAGGGAACGGCGGCTTCTGTTGTTGGTGGGCTAACGCCCTGGTGCGTGGTTATCCGAACTTGCCGGAGACGTAGTCTTCAGTGGCCTGTACGGACGGGTTCGAGAACATCGTGGTGGTGTCGTCGTACTCGATGAGCTTGCCAGGGTGGCCGGTGCCTGCGATGTTGAAGAACGCGGTGCGGTCAGAGACGCGGCTGGCCTGCTGCATGTTGTGGGTCACGATCACAATCGTGTACTCCTGCTTGAGTTCCTCGATGAGGTCCTCGATGGC
>DASYMY010000128.1:0-1525 GCA_036008825.1 Glaciihabitans sp. | reverse complement strand
ACCTGGAGGCGGGTGTTGACCTCGAGGAAGGAGATGGTGCCATCTTTGGCAACCAGGAACTCGCAGGTTCCTGCGCCAACGTAGCCGACCTCGCGGAGGATGGCTTTTGACGAGGCATACAGGGCTGCGTTCTGCTCGTCGGTGAGGAATGGTGCGGGGGCCTCTTCCACCAGCTTCTGGTGGCGGCGTTGCAGCGAGCAGTCGCGGGTGGAAATAACTACAACGTTGCCGGCGGCATCCGCAAGGCACTGTGTTTCTACGTGACGAGGCTGGTCGAGGTATTTCTCAACAAAACATTCACCGCGACCGAAAGCGGTGATGGCCTCACGGGTGGCGGAGTCGAACAGCTCAGGAATCTCTTCGCGGGTGCGTGCGACTTTGAGTCCACGGCCGCCGCCGCCGAACGCCGCCTTGATTGCGACGGGAAGTCCGTGCAGGTCAACGAAGTCGAGAACTTCGTCAGCTCCCGACACCGGGTTCAACGTACCGGGCGCCAGTGGTGCTCCCACCTTCTCGGCAATGTGCCGAGCGGAAACCTTGTCACCGAGTTTCTCGATGGCGTCGGGGGAGGGGCCAATCCAGATCAACCCTGCGTTGATTACAGCGCGGGCGAAGTCTGCGTTTTCGGCTAGGAAGCCGTATCCCGGGTGTACGGCGTCAGCGCCGGACCGGCGGGCGATGGAAAGAATCTTCTCGATGACGAGATATGTTTCGGCGCTGGTAGTGCCATCCAACGCGTAAGCCTCGTCGGCCAGCTTCGTGTGCTGTGCATCACGATCCTGATCGGCGTAGACGGCGACGGAGGTGATCCCCGCGTCTCGGGCGGCGCGGATGACACGCACAGCGATCTCGCCGCGATTGGCGATAAGGACCTTCTCGATGCGAGCCATAGTCCCCTAGCTTAGGTGGGGATTGACCCCTACAATTTGGCGACACTCTCCAAGAAAGTAAATCGATCCCTAGGGGCTGTCTACAACATCACCGGTGCCGTTGTGCGAGACATCGTCTGTGCCGCGGTTCCATAGGGATGGCCAAGCGACGTCAAAGTGAAGCAAAAGTTCCCGCACCTGAGCTAGGGAGAGGCCCACAACCGCGTGCGGATCACCGCGCACTTCCGAGATAAACGGGGCGCCGAGGCTGTCGATAGTGAACGCTCCGGCCACTTGCAGAGGCTCGCCCGTTGCGATGTACGCCTCGATCTCGGTGTCGGTGATGTTTGCGGCAAACCGAACAGCCGTTGTGGAGACATCACCAATGGCGCCGCCGACAACTCCGTCGCGATGGTCGATGATCCAGTGGCCGGAGTGCAGCAGCCCCTCCCGGCCGCGCTGCTGGTACCAACGCTCGCGCGCAACGTGCGGGTGGTGCGGTTTGCCGTACAGAATGTTGTCGAGTTCGAAAGCGGAATCTCCGCCAAGGATGAGCCCGTTTATGGGCATCCCGTCAACCAGGCGACCAACAACTGCCTCGGCTTTCAGTTTCGCCAGCAGAAGAACCATTTCTGGACCGGGCAAGGTGCCATCTG
>DASYMY010000127.1:0-1864 GCA_036008825.1 Glaciihabitans sp. | reverse complement strand
CCCCCGGCGGTTCGGACCTTTTCCTTGTTTTGGCTGGCAAACTGGGCCCGCGTGTGGGTCAGACCAGGCTCGGGTGTGGGTCAGGCCGGCCCGGGTGTCGCTAAAGTCGCCAATACTCGAGATTTGCCCCGCTAGAGGGGTCAAAACCGGGTTTTTGGCCTGTGTTGCCGTCTTTCGCGACAGCGGCCCGGTGAGATCAGGGATTTACTGCTGCTTTGTCAACTGAGCTGTTGGCGGAGGGTGTGGATGAGCTCGATGGTGTTGGCGGGGAGCTGGTCGGGGTGGTGTGCGGCCGGCACGCTTGTCCCTCCCAGGGTCGGTGCGTAACGTTGAAGAATGAAAATCGGATACAAGCTAATAGCCGAATCATTTGGACCGCAAGAACTCGTCCGCCAGGCGGTACGCGCCGAACAAGCCGGGTTCGATTTTGTGGAGATGAGCGACCATTTTCATCCCTGGGTTGAGGCGCAAGGCCACTCACCCTTTGTCTGGAATGTGCTGAGCGCCATCGCCGCCAAAACCACCACCCTTGAGCTCGCCACCGGGGTCACCTGCCCCAGTGTGCGCTACCACCCGGCCATCATCGCCCAAGCAGCGGCCACCCTTGCACTTCTCTTCGACAACCGCTTCACCCTGGGTGTTGGTGCGGGGGAACGGCTCAACGAGCACATTGTGGGCCGCGGGTTCCCCGGTATTCGTGAACGTCACGCCACCTTCGACGAAGCACTCGACATCATTCGACTGCTGTGGAAGGGCGGATACCAGAACTACGACGGCCGTTACCTCAAACTTGAAGACGCCCGCATCTTCGACCTGCCTGACGTGCTGCCCACCATGGCGGTGGCCGCAAGCGGACCCAAGTCGGTGGCTCTTGCCGCTGAGCACGGCGATGGACTCTTTGCGACCGAACCCAAAGCCGACCTCGTTACCGGCTACCGTGATGCCGGCGGAACCGGTCCGCTCTTCGTCGAAGCTCCATTGGCCTGGGCGCCCACCGAAGCCGCTGCGGTGAAAGCCGCGCACACGACTAACTCGTGGAGTCTCGCGGGTTGGAAAGTGATGTCAGAGCTGCCGAACCCAGTCAACTTCGAGGCCGCAACCGCGACTGTGCGTGAAGAGGACATTCTTGAGCAGTACGCCTGCGGGCCTGATGTCGAGCGTCACCTTGAGGTAATCGGCCAGTTCACCGAGGCAGGCTTCGACCACATTGCGCTGATGAATGCCGGCCCCGACCAGGATGGATTCTTCGACTTCTTCGAAAAGGAGCTGCGGCCGCGCCTGGTGACGTCGTAATACCCGGGCGCTGAGGCATCCGCTAAAAGTGACGTTTTCCCTGGTTTCCGGTATAACTGTGCCTTAGGGCTTCGCGTCGGCAAAATATTCTGTTGGCCGCCCGTCAATCGTTGATCAGGGAAAGGCATACTCGTGAGCGAACTGCGGTCGCGAGGTGCGTCCCGTAGTCGCACAACGTCTCAACCTCGGCATGGGCGGCTGAAGAAGTCGAGCCCGTGGGCGCATCTGTTCAAGATTCTGGGCGGCGTTCTCGCCGTGGTGATGGTCAGCACCGTCTCGGTGGCGGCCATCACGGTGCGCAACCTGGAACAGAACATTGACACGGTTGAGCTGTCGAGTGTGGACGAAAACACCATTCCGCCGAGTGTTGGCGCGTACCCCGGCGGATACAACTTTCTGATTGTGGGAAGCGATACTCGCAAGGATCAGGGCTACGAGGGCGACTCGAGCACCGCACTCAACGACGTCACCATGCTGCTGCACGTATCGGAAGACCACACGAGTGCCGTTGCGGTCAGTATTCCGCGCGACCTGGTTGTGCCCATCCCGTCGTGCCCCGATCCGGAGGGTG
>DASYMY010000126.1:0-10738 GCA_036008825.1 Glaciihabitans sp. | reverse complement strand
GTTGAAATTGGGGCAGCCACTCGGGTCGCCGAGATTGCTCTCGCGCTTCTTCTGTTCCACGATGCCGCGCGTCTCGACATCCGCCATCTGCGTAAAGAACTTCAGTTACCCAGCCGTCTCCTTCTGGTCGGACTGCCGCTCTGTATGCTTTTTGGCACCGTCGCAGGGGTTCTCCTTTTCCCGGAAATGGCGCTGGCCTCCGTTGTTCTTCTGGCCATTATGTTGTCGCCGACCGACGCCGCTCTGGGCCAAAAAGTCATCACCGACACCGCGGTGCCGGCACGAGTGAGACAGGCACTTGACGTGGAGAGCGGGCTCAACGATGGCCTCGCGGTTCCATTTTTTCTTGTCGCGCTGGAAATCGCGAATGCCGAGCTGGAGACCGGTATCACCTGGGCGGTGCTCAGCAGCATGGCGGCACAAATCGGGTGGGGTGTCATTTGCGGGGTTGTGGTGGGGCTCCTCGGCGGAATCCTGTACCACGAGGCTGACACGCGTGGATGGATCAGTCAGGAATGGCGTCAAGTGATCCCCCTCGCGATAGCACTACTGGTGTACGCGGCTGCGATAGCGCTCGGTGGGAGTGGATTTATTGCCGCCTTTGTGGGTGGCATTGCGTTTGGGACGGTCTCACGGGCGGGCGAAACGGCGGTCACAGAGCTCACTGAAGCCACCGGTGATCTCTTCGCCGCAGTAACCTGGATCCTCTTTGGGGCCCTTACCGTGCCGGTGATACTCCCCCTAATCGACTGGCGCATCATGGTCTACGCGGTGCTGTCTCTCACCCTGGTACGGATGATCCCGGTGATGATCGCCTTCGCCGGCCAACTCGTTCGCCGACCCACCACCGTCTTCATCGGCTGGTTTGGCCCCCGTGGGCTCGCGTCGCTGGTGTTTGCTCTGTTAGCTGTGGAGCACGGTATCCCGGACGGCACTATTGTGCTGCCCACGGTGCTGCTCACCGTTGCGCTCAGTGTGCTCCTGCACGGACTCACCTCGGTGCCCCTGGTGGCTGCGTACAGTCGGTGGTTCTCGCTTCACCCCACCGACCGCAGCACAGCTACCTCTCGCGACTAGTGGGACAGCATTGCTCCGCGTTGCTGGCCGCCCGGGAGCAAGCGTCGCAGGACGTCCGACAGAGTCACCACTCCGACGAACTTGCCGTCGGTGACCACAATAGCCAGCTGTTGACTATTGGCCCGCATACGGGCCAACGTCTCATACACCGGGGTGTCGCCAGGCAGCACAAGGGCATCGCGAGCGATCGCACCCGCCGCGACATGCGCCTCCTCCAGAAGGGTGTCACGCACGTGCACAACAGCGGGGACGTCGGTGAGGGCGTCTCCCACAAGAATTCGCATATGACCGGAATCAACGGCGGCCTTCTGCACATCGGCTACGGTGGCGTCGAGTGCCACCATCGTTGGGCGAGCACCCGTCTCAATAAGCTCCTCAAGGCGCAAAGTTTCGAGTTCAATCGCGCCTTCAAGCTGATTCTGGAATGAACCATCGAGAGCGCCCGATCGGGTCGAGATGTCAACGAGGTGGCGAATCGTGCCGGCGTTGTGTCCACCGACAGCTGCACTCTCAACGGGCTCAACTCCTGACGCACGAACAAGTCGATTTGCGATGTTGTTCACCCAGCGAAGCAGCGGACGGAATGGCCACAAGTACACCCGCGACGGGATACCGATGACCTTCGCGGCGGTTTCGGGATGTGCTATTGCCCAGGACTTAGGCGCCATCTCACCAATCACCAGATGCAAGAAGGTGACGATGAGAAGAGAAAGGGTGAACGCGAGAGCTCCAGCTCCCCAATCAGGAAGGCCCCAATCCGAGAAAATCGGTCCGAGCCAACTGTCTAGCGCGGGTTTGGTCACGGCACCAAGTGCGAATGTGCACGCGGTGATGCCGAGTTGCGCACCTGCCAGCATCATGGTGAGTTCGTTTACACCCTTCAGTGCCGCCCTAGCCGATGGGTCGGTGGCTGCGGTCTCTTCCAGCCGGTGACGGCGTGCACCAAGTAGCGAGAACTCAATGATGACGAAAAACGCGCTGAGGGCGATAAGCGCGACAGTCGCGAGGGTAACAAACAGTGCGTCGTTCATCGGTCGGCCTCCGCAATCGTCTCGGCAGTTGGCCGGTGCATTTCGGAACCCGTGACCACGGCATCCGCTTCATTATCGTCATCTGTGTGCACTTCGAGAGTGACACGCAGTCTGCTGGGCACGTGACGTTCGATTGAAAGCACTTCGATGTGGAGGGAGCGGTGCACTTCGTTATCTTCCACAAGGTCGGCAGGGTCGTCTGGTAACGCTATAACAACCTGTTGACCAAGTCTGGGTAGTCCGCCAACTTCGGCGATAACGAGCCCGGCGACGGTTTCGAAGTCACCGTCGGGCAGTTCGAAACCGATGGATCGGTGCATCTCGTCTACGTGCACATCACCGCCCATTATCCAGATCTCGTCACCGTCGGGTTCAACCGAGGGTGCTGGAGTGATGTCGTGCTCGTCAGTGATTTCGCCAACAACTTCTTCGGCCAAGTCTTCAACGGTCAGCACTCCGGCGAACCCGCCGTACTCATCGATCGCGCAGGCCAGCTGGTTCTTCGTTCGGTTCAGCTCAGCGAGTGCATCCGGAAGCTTCGTCAGGGTAGACAGCACGGCTGGCGGTCGCATCAGCGCGGTCACAGGGGAATCCGTTGCAAGTGTTGTGCCCAGCACATCCGCGAGATGCACAACACCCAGCGGTTGGCTGTCGTCGTCTACAACCGGGTAGCGGGTGTGTGCGCTGGCCATCAGCTCGCGCACCTCACCAATAGTTGTGTCAGGGCGCACGGTGTTGACGAGCGAGCGCGGAATCATGGCGTGTTCGACATCCTGCTCCGGGAACTCGAGAATGCGGTCAAGCATCAGCGAAAGTTCGGCGGGCAGGTCGCCACTGTCGCGGGAGTCCGCAACAATTCGTTCAAGATCCTGCGCGGTGGCACTGGAGTCGACATCGTGAACGGGCTCAATGCGCAAGAGCCGCAACAACGCGTTGGCCGCTGCGTCAAATACGGCAATAAGCCAGCCGAAAACGGCGAGGTAAATCGTGGTCGAGCGTGCCAACCCAATAGCGAGCGGCTCCGGATTAGCTATCGCGAGGTTCTTGGGGTAGAGCTCGCCAAAAATCATCTGCACGATGGTCGCCAAGGCGAGCGCGAAGACGGTTCCGACAGTGATACTCACCGCGATTGGCACCCCAACCCCGCCGAGCAGGGTTCCGATGGCCTCACCGATAAGCGGTTCGGCGACGAAGCCCACGAGCAGTCCGGTGACGGTGATGCCCAATTGGGCACCGGAGAGCATAAAGGAGGTGCGTTTGGTGACCGCGAGAGCGCGCGTCGCCGCAGCGTCGCCTTCGGCAGCACGGGCCCCGAGTCGGTTGCGGTCCACCGACATGTAGGCGAACTCTTGCGCCACGAAGTAGCCGTTAGCGACGATGATCGCCAGCGTCACGATGATGCCAACAAGCAGTAAGAGAAGTGCTTCAATCATTCTGAAATCACCCCGCTTCTACGGTGTGACGAACGGAAAAATAAGCAATTTGTGGGGCTCATGTTGACGCCCCCGGGAGTGGCCAAAATGGTCACAAGCGGTATCGGCACCTTTCAGATGTCGTAGTTGGTTGACCAACAACGTTACTGGCGGCCCGCTTGCAATCAGCTATGCGTTACCAATGTCTCGGGGAATACTCAGCAGTAAACACCCAAGTACTTTGCAGGCGGGTCGTCCCGTGAACACGGGTGGCGACGGGGTCGTTAGCGCTCCGAGTCCTCGAACTCCCGGATGAGCGAGGCCATCGGTCCAGCCGCTGGCGTGTGGCTCTCCCCCTCCAGCCAGCGCAGTTCCGCGCCAGGAATGACCGCAGCCACCGCTTCGGACGCACCGCGCAACTGCGCCACGCTTTCGGTGCCGCTCACCACAATCGTTGACTGCCTAATAGCGGATGCCTCCACCGGAATGGCGAACCGTGTCGCCTCCACAACCGCGGCATCCCCCAAAAGTGAGCGGGCATTGTTCGGCCCGTCTGGCCGTTTGGCGCGCGGCTGTGTGCGCCTCAGTATCCACACGATCGGAGCGGGAATCCCCACAACCCGGCACATCCAGTGCTGCACTGCTGCGGCGTTTCGGCCCTCGTTCAAAAGCTGGGCGAGCTTTGCCATAACCGCAGCATCGGGCACCGCGGCCGGGTCATAACCCACCAGCGGCGGCTCAAACAAGATGTACCGCGCATCTCGTCGCGTGCGAGCGGCGTCATACAAGGCAATCACAGCACCCGACGAGAAGCCGCACACAATGTCGACTCCCCCAGCGGCAGCAATAACCGCGGCAAGGTCATCGAGTTCTGTGTCGAGCGAAAACGAGTGTGCACCCAGGCTGTCACCACGGCCGCGCCGGTCGTAGGTCACCACGCGGTGGTCTCGCATTAGAGCCTCCGCCAGGGCCTTGCCATCTCCGTTGTCTTGAGTGGCGAGAGCCCCTTCGATCAAGGCGATTCTATAAACACCAAAACGGGGGCCAGCAATACGAAACCCGATCGTGGTGTCATCCGCCGACTTCGTCGTTTTGTGAGCGATCTCTGGCATCGCTTCCCCATCCGTTCGCAGTGGCTTTCATTCCACTCAACGCCTTCTTCGTATCCCCGTCAATGCGTAAGTTTGGGAGGAAAAGACCCGGGTCGAGTTTCTCGGCGGCAGTATCCTGGGAATTCGTCTACGACGTGAGGAGACCCCTTGGCAGCGAAGACACCTGCGATGACCCCGTCGGACATGCCGGTCACGCAGGCACTTGATCGGGCTACAGGACCTCGACGGGGCGAAGCCGACGAGCTGCTTACCCTTTTCAGCGAAGTCAGCGGGGAGAAGCCGGTTGTGTGGGCCGATCGAATTATTGGATTTGGCGAATACGAGTACCGCTACGAGAGCGGCAATGGGGGCCGCTCCCCGCTTCTTGCCTTCGCGACGGGGCCCACAAAACACACCATCTATCTGGTTTCTGACTTTTCGGAACGCTGGCCAAATCTTATGGAGCGGTTGGGCAAGCACAGCGCGAGCAAGGCCTGCCTATACCTCACGCGTCTGGTCGGTGTGGATCGGGACGCTTTGCGTTCCCTGCTGCAGCATTCGCTTGCCACTGTGCGCTCGAATGAGCGCTAACCGCTGCCCCGGTTAGTGCGGACCACCCCGTCCCGCTTTGCCGCTTAAGTTCGGGCCCTTGACGGTCAAGTTGTGCTTTGCAAGCATCAACAACATCCCCACTGCACCGTGACTAGAGAGCGAGAGCATCATGACCTCAATGTTCGTCAACCTGCCGGTGACAGATCTGGAGCGGTCCAAGTCTTTTTACACGGCCATCGGATTTACTATCAATTCGCTTTTCACCGATGAGAACGCGGCCTGTGTTGTTGTTGAAGAGGATCACAGCTACTTCATGATTCTGACCCGCGAGTTCTTCCAAACCTTTTCGGACCGGCCGATTGGTGACCCTGCCGCCACCGTGTCCGCGGCAACCGCTCTTATGCTCGACAGTCGCGAGGCGGTCGATGTGACCGTTGATAAAGGAACGGCAGCGGGAGGCGCAGAGCTGCGGCCGGCAACCGATCTCGGCTTTATGTACCAGCGGCAACTGACCGACCCCGACGGTAATGTTCTTGAGTTTGGCTACATGGACCCGATTGCTGCTCAGCAGGGTCCTGAGGCTTCGCTCGGCCAAAAGTCATAAATCTGCAACTTTTTGTGCGTCACGCGCTTTTAAGCCGCGCCAACACTCCCATCGAGTGGTGCCCTCGCTGTTGTGCGGGTGAGATCGACATTCGCGATGTTCGCGATGCCGGTGTGCGACCGCCTCCGGAGCCTTGAGTCATCCTGTTTGGGTGATTTGTCAGGCCTGCCCGCCGACGCAAGCTGCAGAGCGGGACTACTGAAGTCGCCATAAATGAATAAGCGATTCGCACAAGGACGGTTCTGATGCGCACGATCCACGCAGGGTAGACACCGATGACATCCCAAACCAAAGCAAAAAGCCAAACCACCACATTGTGGGCGCTGTTACCTCTCGCGCTGGCTCAGTTTATTTGCTCGTTCGCCGGCTCCAACATGAACGTCATGCTCAACGATATGAGTCAGGACCTCGGAACGACGGTTCAGGGAATCCAGCTTTCGATCACGCTCTTCCTGCTGGTGATGGCGGCGCTGATGATCCCGTTCGGCAAACTGACCGAGAAGTTGGGGAGAAAAACCTGTCTAATTTTGGGCCTATCGGTTTACGGAGTGGGGGCCATCGTGAGTGCCCTCTCCCCAGGACTCGGCGTGCTCATTGTGGGTAACTCCATTTTGGAAGGCGCAGGGACGGCACTTCTTATCCCTCCCGTGTACATCCTGGTCACGATGTACTGGACGGGCATCGCCGAACGCGCTCGCGCCTTCGGGCTTGTCAGCGCGGCCGGAGGTGTTGGCGCGGCGACCGGGCCTCTAATCGGCGGATGGATTACGGCAACGTTGAGCTGGCGGGCCGCATTCGTGTTTCAGGCACTCATCATCGTAGTGATCTTGATCCTTGCCATACGGTTGAAGGACCCGCTCCCTCGTGATCCAAACCGGCCATACGATGTCGTCGGCGCCGTCCTTTCAGCGGTTGGTCTCATCATTTTCGTTATTGGCATACTCGCCGCCGACAATGATCTTCTGGTGTCGCTCGGGCTGATGGCCGCCGGCGCAGGCGTGATTGCGATCTTCTTTTGGTGGGTGCGCCGGCTGGAAAGAGATGGGCGGAAACCACTACTTTCGACGTCTTTGTTCAGGAATCGAGTCTCCAATCTCGGCCTGGTCACCCAAAACTTTCAGTGGCTTCTGCTCCTGGGGATTTCCATGCTGGTAGCGAGCCACTTGCAGGTCGTTCGCCAGTATGACGCGATTGAAACTGGAATCATCTTCAGCGCTGCCACCGTGGGGATACTGGTTTCTTCTCTGGCTGCGGGCGCGCTAGTGAGGCGCTTCGCACAGAGAACCCTGATCGTCGTCGGCTTCGCGGTGACGGGCATCGGCCTGCTTCTCCTCTTCCTGGTGGGGGCAGTTCCTGGTGCTTGGGCGTTCGCGCCAGGTCTTCTGACGATTGGCCTGGGTATTGGCCTCATGCTCACTCCGAGCGTGAACCTTGTTCAGTCGGCCTTCGTCGAAGAACAGCAGGGCGAGATTTCCGGGCTCTCTCGAAGTATTTCGAACCTCGGCTCAAGCTTCGGAACCGCGATCGTTGGAACAGTTCTCGCGCTCAACGTAGTCGGGCCGGCGGATGGGTACGCGCTCGCAATGGCGCCACTGATGGCAATCGCCGTTGCTGGCGTTATCGTCGCGCTCTTTTTGCCGGGACGCGTCAAAGACATTTGATCGTCGTGCGCCAACAACTGACGTGTGGAAAGAAAGGATCGCAGTCATGGACGACTACCCCTCTATCGCTGACCATGGGCTGATCGGAGACCTTCAAACGACCGCACTAGTTGCGACAGATGGCACGATCGACTGGTTCTGCAGTCCTCGGTTCGACTCGCCGAGCATCTTCGGCTCGTTGCTCGACCACGGCAACGGAGGGCATTTCACAACCCGACCGCAGGGCGAAGCCTTCCAGACAAAGCAACTTTACTTTCCGGACACCGCCATTCTCATCACCCGATTCCTCACCGACAACGGGGTAGGCGAGTTGATCGACTTTATGCCTGTGACCTCAAAAACCCCCAGCGACGGTCACCGTCTCATTCGCGCGGTCCGCTGTGTGCGGGGAACGGTGACATTCGACGTGCAGATTGCTCCCCGATTCGACTATGGCCGGCAACCGCACACGGTGAGCGTCTCCGAGGGTGGCGCATCATTCGTTTCACGCGACAGCACGTTAACGCTCAGCCTTATCCGAAATGTTGAGGATGCGCGTGCCGCGGATGCGCAGCCATCGGAGGATGGTGACCTTCACTTTACTTTGAGCCTTAGTGAGGGCCAGATGCGCGGCGTGGTTCTCGAAACCGGAAGCAGCGCCCCTCCCAGCGCCATGCCGGTCGCTGAAGCCCAACGCCTCTTCGACGACACCGCTCAATTCTGGCAGGACTGGGTTGCGCAATCTACGTACACAGGTCGATGGCGAGAAGAGGTGCAACGCTCTGCAATCACTCTGAAGCTTCTGAGCTACGCCCCAACAGGTGGCCTTGTTGCCGCCCCGACTGCGGGTCTTCCCGAACAAATTGGCGGGGAACGTAACTGGGATTATCGCTTCACCTGGGTGCGGGATGCCTCGTTCTCCGTCCACACGCTAGTGCGGTTGGGCTTCTCTAGTGAGGCGGCTGCATTTGGTCGGTGGCTTCGCGACCGTGTTGCTGAATCGTCAAGTTCCGCAACGGGCCCTCTCAACATCATGTATCGGATCGACGGCGACCCGAACTTGTCCGAGGAGATTCTCGAGAGGTGGGAGGGGTATCGCCGGTCTTATCCAGTTCGCATTGGAAATGGCGCCGCCGGGCAACTTCAACTCGATATTTATGGTGAAGCCATGGATGCGGTATGGAAAGCGGACCAGGCTGGGTTGGGAATGGGCCAGAAAGGCTGGTTGGCCATCTGCGACCTACTCGAGTGGCTCGCGGACAATTGGGACCAGCCGGAAGAGGGTATCTGGGAAACGCGCGGCGGGCGTAAGAACTTCACCTATGGACGCCTAATGTGCTGGGTAGCGTTTGATCGCGGCATCCGACTCGCAACCGAATATGGTCGGCCCGCCCCGCTCCCCCGATGGATCGCAGAGCGGGATGCGATCTACAACCAGATTATGGAAAAGGGATGGAATGCCGAGCGTGGCGCCTTCGTGCAGCAATACGGCGAGACGGTACTTGACGCTTCATTGCTCAAGATGACGCAGGTGGGGTTTGTTTCACCGCAAGACCCTATGTGGATAGACACCCTAAAAGCCATCGAGGAGGAACTGGTCTCCGACAGCCTCGTTTATCGATACGACCCGAGCGCATCACCTGACGGCCTAAGGGGCTCCGAAGGCACGTTTTCGCTCTGCACCTTCCTCTACGTCGACGCGCTCGCCCGCGCGGACCAGGTCACCAAGGCCCGCTTGACTTTCGAGAAAATGCTGACGTACGCAAATCACGTAGGCCTTTTCTCGGAAGAGATTGCGCCGACCGGCGAGCAAATTGGCAACTTTCCGCAAGCGTTCACTCACCTGGCGCTCATCGATGCCGCCATCACCCTTAACGATCGGTTGGACGCGCGGAAGAGCGCGGGTGTCCGCGCCAGCGCGAGATAGTGCGAACGCCACGAAGTGGGTTGCGCCAGGGCTCCGACGCACTGAGGCTCACAGCAGGACCGAGGATGATGGGCTGCCCCCGGCCAAACTCCATTGTGGGTTTGGGCAATTCACACTTGAGGGTGGATGCCTTCGTCACATGGCCGTCCGCGTCTAGCGGGCTACCCGCTCAGGTCCACCGTCGAGCGGTTGTTGGCGTCTTCAAGGATGTAATCGCAGTATAGGCAGCCGTAGTATCTCGGAGACTCTTTGGAATCTTGTTTAACCACCCATTTGTGCCCATTGAGGTTGCATCGCATTCGTCGTTTCATATTCACCTCCTGTGAACGAGGCGACAATACTTCTTCTCAAGGTACGCCGGACGCACCGACGGATCAACGGTGTTAGTGCCCACGTTAGAGGCTCTGCGCGGGAGTCAGCCAGAATTGCCACCCACAACTATCTGAGTCCCTACAATGATGTCAGTGGTCACAGTTTGAATGAGATTGTCAACTTGAACAGCGGCCGTTCACACTCGTGACGCAGCTTGGAGCGCACCCGGGAGGGACAATCTGATGGTCAACACGAACGACGCGCCAGGCGCGTCCTACCTTCAATCCCCACCGCCTGAAGGCGGTTCCCGCACGTTCGCGCAAGTACTAGTCAACACGGCGGTAGCAAACGTCACCACGAGTTTCCTCTGGTTCGCGCTGACTTTCTGGGTCTACCTGGAAACGCGCTCGGTGCTGGCAACGGGCGTCATCGGTGGCGCGTACATGCTGCTTGTTGCCATATTTTCGATGGCATTCGGCACGATCGTCGATCGCCACCGCAAGCACCTAGTGATGATCTTCGCTGGGGTGGTCACCCTGATCGCGTTCAGCATTAGTGGTGTCCTGTACTTGCAGTTCCCGGAGTCCACCCTCCTCGACATCGGTGGCCCGATGTTCTGGCTGTTCAGTGGAATCATCCTCTTCGGAGCTGTCATCGAAAATATGCGAAACATTGCCTTGTCGACGGTAGTTACCCTACTGATCCCGACAGAGCGGCACGCGAACGCAAATGGACTTGTTGGCACGGTGCAAGGCCTTGCATTCATGGTGACGAGCGTCTTCAGCGGCCTTGCAATCGGTTTACTTGGTATGGGCTGGACACTTCTGATCGCAATCGTGCTCTCGGCGGTGGCCCTTCTCCATCTTCTCTTTCTACGTATCCCAGAGGACAAACCACACCAGGATGGCGAACGACGCCCTCTGATAGATCTGAGGGGAAGCATCACCGCTGTCAGAGCAGCCACAGGACTCTTCGCGCTCATTATTTTCTCAACGTTCAACAACCTCATCGGCGGCGTGTATATGGCGCTCATGGACCCATACGGCCTCGAGCTGTTCCCCGTCGAGCTGTGGGGAATAGTGCTTGGTGTAA
>DASYMY010000125.1:0-1857 GCA_036008825.1 Glaciihabitans sp. | reverse complement strand
GGTTCGACACCCTCAGTTTCACCCCGCTATTCGCCGCAAGCCGCGTGGTCGGTTGGACGGCCCACATCATCGAACAGGCCACGTCCAACGCCCTCATCCGCCCGCTCAGCCACTACACCGGCACCGCCGAGCGCCCGTTGTTAGCGCGCGAGACGCTCGACGATTAGCCCAAAGAGTTTCGGAAACCTCGCGGCCAACGGAACAATTGCAAATCGGAAGGCGGATGTCGCAAGCGTGACCAGCCCCGTCGTGAGAATCCGGAAGTCGCGGGTCGCCACCCGCCAGGCTTTCTCGTAGTCGGCCGGTTGGTCGGCAGCAATACAGGCGACAGCGACCTGCGCTTGGGCGAAGCCCAGCCGCAGTCCCTCGCCGGTGATGGCGTCAACGTATCCGGAAGCGTCGCCGACCAGCAGTACCCGCCCGGCTGTGCGCGCGCGGGTACGCTGCCGAAACGGTCCTGCACCCCGTCGGGTCGAGACCGGCTCAGCCCCGGCGAGTTTTTTGGCCACAAACGGCTCGGCAGCGATCGCATCGTCGAAGCTGGTGCCCTGTCCGGCCAGCATGGCGACCCCGACCTCCGTGTCTGAGACGGGCGTTACGTACAGTTCGGCATCCCGTCCGTAATAGACCTCAATCAGGTCCGACCAGGGGGCAACCGCGAAGTGTTGACGCACCCCGTAGCGTTTGTGGCGGGATCGGGGCCGCGAGCTGCCTCGCGCCAGGGCGGGAGCTTCCGTGAGTCCCACCAGATGGGCGACCGTGGAGTGTAGCCCGTCACAGGCGAGGAGATAACGGGCGGTGACCCCAGCGACGCTGACCGATGTTGCGCTCTGCTCCACCTGCACTACTTTGGCGGTCACCCGGCTGATCCCCAGCTCGGCCGCGCGGTCGCTCAGTGCGGTGTGCAGCACAAGGCGACGCACCCCACGCCCGGCGCTGCCACGAAAGCGGTGAGTAACCTCGCGATGTCCCTGGTGGTAGGTCACCCCCCGCAGAGGGTGTCCGGCCGGGTCGATTCCCAGCCGAGCCAACATCGGCAGCGCACCCGGCATCAGGCCCTCGCCGCAGGCTTTGTCGATCGTGCCGTCGCGTTGTTCAATCAGAACAACGCTGAGCCCGGCCAACCGTGCCTCGATAGCGGCCGCTAGTCCAACCGGACCGGCACCGACGATCGCGACATCAACGGTCACTGCCGTAGTTCCCGTAACGCCCGGTCTTCGGTGGGAATTCGGAACTTCAGCAAAAGAATCGCGTTCAGCACGGTGAACACAATGGCGGTGATCCAGGCCGTGTGCACCAGCGGCAGCGCGATTCCCTCGACCACCACAATCAGGTAGTTCGGGTGGGGCAGCCACCGGTATCTGTACGGTCCGCGAATTACCCGAGGAAGGCCGGGAACAACAATCACACGGGTGTTCCACTGGTTCCCCAGGGCCCAGATCACCCAATAGCGGCCAGCCTGGCAGGCCAGGGCGATGGCCAACATGGACCACCCCAGCCAGGGCAGAAACGGCCGGTCGAGAAAGAACACTTCCGCGAGCGCGCCCAGCAGAAGAGAGGTATGCAGGGCGACCATCCAGGGGAAGTGGCGCTGGCCGTACTCGACCCCACCACGCTCAAACGCCCACTTGGCGTGACGCGTGGAGATCACAACCTCAACAATGCGCTCCACGCCGGTGGCGAGAATCAGAACAAGGTACGCGATCATGACGGCCACTCCAGGAGAACAAACTCGGCGCTCACGCCGGGACCAACAGCGAACAAAAGACCAGTTGTGCCAGCGGGCTGATCGAACCCGTCAGCGAGGACATGCAGAACAGCCGAGGACGAGAGGTTGCCCACCCGCGCCAGCGAACC
>DASYMY010000124.1:0-1949 GCA_036008825.1 Glaciihabitans sp. | reverse complement strand
CTGAGGCGGAATGCGGGGGCAACGCGTCGTACCCGTCGGAGCCAACAATTCCCAGATCCCACGGGCTGGAGAGTGTGCCGCGAATCGCGGTTGCCGCAGCAACAAGTGGAGACACCAGGTGGGTACGGCCACCCTTGCCTTGCCGTCCCTCAAAGTTACGGTTCGACGTTGACGCACAGCGCTCACCGGGAGCAAGTTGGTCAGGGTTCATTCCCAAACACATGGAGCAACCGGCAAAGCGCCACTCAGCTCCGAAGTCCGTCACAATCTTGTCAATGCCTTCCGCTTCGGCTTCGAGGCGGACACGGGCACTGCCAGGCACAACCATCACTCGAACGCCGTCGGCCTTCTTCTGGCCCTGGATGATGGACGCAAAAGCGCGCAGGTCTTCGATTCGGCTGTTGGTGCATGAGCCCATAAAAACGGCGTCAACGTGGATGTCTTTCATCGGGGTTCCCGCGTCGAGGGCCATGTACTCCAGCGCACGTTCTGCGGCGGAACGCTCGTTCGGGTCGCTGATGTCTGCCGGGTTCGGGATGGGGTCGCTCAGCGATACTCCCTGCCCGGGGTTGGTTCCCCAGGTGACAAAAGGTTCGAGGGTGTTGGCGTCGAGGAACACTTCTGCGTCGAAGACGGCGTTCTCATCGGTGGGCAAGGTGTTCCAGTAGGCAACGGCGTCGTCCCAGTCCGTTCCTTCCGGAGCGTGCGGGCGACCCTTCAAGTAGGCATAGGTGACCTCGTCGGGGGCGACCATTCCGGCGCGGGCGCCGGCTTCGATCGACATGTTGCAGATCGTCATCCGGCCCTCCATGGAGAGCGAACGGATGGCACTGCCGCGGTATTCGAGGACGTAGCCCTGCCCGCCGCCGGTACCGATCTGGGCGATGACGGCCAGGATGATGTCCTTCGCGGTCACTCCGGGGCGTAGTGTGCCTTCCACCGTGATGGCCATCGTTTTGAATGGCTTGAGCGGCAGTGTCTGAGTGGCCAGAACGTGCTCGACCTCGCTGGTTCCGATACCAAAGGCCATGGCACCGAACGCCCCGTGGGTGGAGGTGTGGGAGTCGCCACACACGACAGTGATTCCTGGCATTGTCAGGCCCAGCTGCGGGCCAACAACGTGCACAATGCCCTGCTCAATGTCGCCCAAGGAGTGCAAACGCACACCAAACTCGACTGCGTTGTTGCGCAACGTCTGGATCTGGGTGCGGCTAGTCAGATCGGCAATAGGTTTGTCGATCTGCAGCGTTGGGGTGTTGTGGTCCTCTGTCGCAATTGTCAGATCGGGACGGCGCACGGGACGGCCAGCCATCCGAAGCCCATCAAAGGCTTGGGGACTTGTCACTTCGTGCAGCAGGTGCAGGTCGATGTAGAGCAGGTCGGGGCTGCCATCTTCACCCTTGACGACCAGATGGTCGTCCCACACCTTTTCGGCCAGCGTACGGGGAGCGGCTGAGCCGTCACGCGTCGCGGGGGCAGCAGAATGATCTGCAGAGAAACTGTTCATGAATGCGGTCCTTCTTCGAATCGAGGGTCAGCCAACGACAAACTCCGCGACGAGGGAGGCCTGAAGGTTAGGACTCGTCGCGGCGGAGAAGAAGGAGCCGCTCGAACTGCATTGTCCGAGGATATCACCCAAGGACGCAGGAGGGGCGGATGACGCGATTGAAACGACAGGTGTCGCGCAAAGAGGCATCCGCTGCGAAATGTCGGAACGATTCGTCGGTCGGGAGCGATATCTGTGGTGCAACACAAAAGTGCGGGTGATCTCAGTCATCGAGATCACCCGCACTAGTGAAGTTGTGCGCTTAGGAGGAGGCGATGCGCTGGTTCTCAGCATCCTCACGAGCCGACACCGCAGCCGATCGCAACTGCTCAGCGGCATTGCGCAAGTTCGTCGCGATCGTTCCCGACCACTGCTCTTCAAAACGGTTGTAGTCCGTACCCGT
>DASYMY010000123.1:0-1825 GCA_036008825.1 Glaciihabitans sp. | reverse complement strand
CCCGTGATATCCCAACTGTAAATGCGCGCAGGCCCCACGATTAAAGGGGCGACAGGTGTTACAACGATTTGGCCTTTTCCCACAGTGACCGCCGCGGTCACGAGCATTAACAGCCCTAGTGTTTTTAGTTTCATATGCATTTCGATGTTAAACCGCCCTTCCGCCGGACCCGTTCCGCAGGCTACCCGGATGCCCTACAGGCCGCTATCCGGAAACCGACCCTTTGTCGTTGGTGGTTTTTGCTTAAGGATCACCATCGAGCAAACCACCTGCACCCTTTGAATCGCTCCGGGGGCGAGCACGAGACGCTGCTCGGCGTACGCTCTAATGCGATCTCGTGCCCGGTCTGATTGCCGACCCCTGGCGGGATTGAAACGATCGACGGCAGAGATCGTCTACCGCGGGATGCGCAACGCCTCCCGGTCGGCTCCATCGGGCGGCAAACGGTGGGCCATGGTCGTTGCTGTTGCACGACCTCTGTGGGCGTGGCCACGTCAGGCGACGAGATTGGAGCGATCGCCAATGCGCCGGAGAGGTCCCTTCCCACGATCGGAAAGCCCGATAGAAGGAATTGGGATCATCGTATCCGAGCAGATAGGCGGCCTCCGTGATTTCGATCGAGGGATGGGCGAGATGTTCGCGCACCAATTCCTTGCTGGCCTCGAACAGCAGAAACCTGGCCATCTCGCTACGGGTGGGGTGGTGGGCCCTGCGGGATTCGAACCCGCAACCAAGGGATTATGAGTCCCCTGCTCTAACCATTGAGCTAAAGGCCCGTTGTGACCCACACCATGAAGGCATGGCGGAGTCAGAGCTTTCCACAGGAAAAGCAGCAGGATGTCGAGACTCCGAACAACGTTGGGCGGCAGGCATCAACTTTCGTTTTTGCGGGGGGCAGAACACCCGTCGGTTGCTGGCATGGTTCCGGCTCCTCCGAGAGTACGCCAATCCTCTGCCGTCGCGTCGATGCGACGGTGCAACCACCTCTCGCCATGCATTTTTTCCGTGCGCTTCTCACTGCGTGCTGTTCAACCACCGTCCTCGCGGCGGCCGAGCTCAATGCCGATCATTATCTCCCGTTCATTCCGGAGAATGTCGCGATCGGTCATTTCCCCGCGGGCAAGCCGCCGATTCTCACGGTCAAATCGGGCGCCACGGTGCGCATCGACGGAGGAGGAGGGGCTCGGTGGGGCGATCAGGATATCGATGCATGGCTGAAGGAAAACAATGTGCCGACGTCCGTGGCGGAAAACCCAGCCCTTGCGGAAACCGCCCGCGTGTTGAAAGAGGTGAAACGGGCCGAGGGCATTCCCAGCGGCCACCTCCTGGTGGGGCCGATCGCGATCGAAGGGGCCGAGCCGGGGGACAGCCTGGAAGTGCGGATCCTTTCCGTGGTGCCGCGAATTCCTTACGGCACGGTTTCGACATTACCGGGAAAAGGCGGAATTCCCGATTTGGTGCCCCGCCCTTGGACGCGGGTCGTGATGCTCGATTTGAAGCGCAATGTCGGGATCTTTGAAAAGGGCATCGAGGTTCCCCTCGGGCCTTTCATGGGAGTGATGGGGACTTGCCCGTCGGAAGCGGAAGGCGCGTTCCGCAAATCCGGGCCGCCGGGTGCGTTTGGCGGAAACCTCGACTGCAAGGAACTCGTGGCGGGCACGACTTTGTACTTGCCGGTTTTTCGGGCGGGTGGGCTGTTCTACACGGGCGACTCGCACGCGGCCCAGGGTGATGGCGAGGTGACGGTGAGCGCGATCGAAACAGCCAACACCTGCACGCTGAAGTTTATTTTGCACAAGGGCAAACTCCTCAAGGCACCGCGGGC
>DASYMY010000122.1:0-13297 GCA_036008825.1 Glaciihabitans sp. | reverse complement strand
AGATACCCAAAACTTGATTGAAGCGGGTGCGACTTAAGCTGGGTCAATCGCTGTTGCACCGCGGCCAGCTGCGCCTCGAATGAGTCGGCGCGGTGCCGCTGCACTTCGGCCGAGTGCAGCGCGGCCTCGAGGGTGAGTCGGTGCGTTTCGCGTGTGGCATCCGCTTCTTGACGCACTGCTTCGTTCTGAGCTTCGAGCGCGGTGGCGTATGCGCTGATTTCGAGGGGCGGAAAGGTGCGGTCGCGAACGCTCAGACTCTGAGCGGCGGGGGCGCCGGAGGGGACCGCGCGGCCCACCAGTTGCAGCACATCAGCCTCGGTCGACTTCAGCATGCTGTGGAAGGCGGGGCTGGCGGTCAGTCCGAGGTCGGCGAGGCGGTCCTCGATGAACCGGGGCGGGTACTCGATGCTCACCGAGCGTTCGTCGGTGATGGTGAAGCCGGCGTCGGCGAAGAGGGTGTCGACGGCGTCCCGGTCGTAGAAGTGCACGTGGGTGTGGTCGAGGATTCCGGTTTGGGTGTACCCGAAGTGGCCGGCAAGCAGATCGAGTCGTACGGACAGGTGCGCCATGTTCGGAATCGAGTAGACGATGGTGCCGCCTTCGGCCAGGATTCCGGCGCAGGCAAGAAGGGCGGCATGCGGGTCGAGAAGGTGCTCGAGCACGTCCGCGAAAACGATGACGTCGAATTGGCCGAGGTCGGCGAGGTCGTCCGGGTTGCTGACGTCACGCACTTCTGCCCGGGTGATACGGGTTTTGGCGATCGCGATATCGCTTTCGAAGATGTCGATGCCCACAACCGTGCAGTTTTTGGTGGACTCCAGCGCCGCCCCAAGGTTGCCCGTCGAGCAGCCCACGTCGAGAACACGTGCACCTACCGGGATGAACCGATACAGGTTCGACCAGCTGTCGTTACTACCTTCAACGACAAACTCGTGCTCAGAATAGGGGGACGCCTCAGTCATGCGCCTCAGCTTAGGGCGCACACACTACGGGCAGGTTACAGACTGCTACCCGCGCGGCCGGTTTGAAGCAGGTCGCGCAGAATGTCGAGGCTGCCCTGACTGGCGAACCGCTGGTACCCGCCGCCGCGACTGGCACGCCACACCGCGGGGATCCGCGCCAGGTGACCGGGCGGCATGGTGGCGCGGTGCAGCTCGAACCGTGCCTTAGCCTCGGCCAGTTCGCGTCGCTCTGCCGATACCCCGTCAAGCTCCGCCAGTTTCTTCGCGAGGATCCGCGAGCGCGTCGCCAATAGCCGGTTGCGGTTCGGATCGGTGCCGAGCATCCGCTGAATCCGATACAGGAGGGTGGGTTTGGCCACCCCAATCTGGTTGCTACCGTGCTGCCGATAATCGATCAGAACGGCATCGGTCACGGCGACAGTGCTCGCGCCTGTGCCCGAGCCGAGGGCTGCCGCAATCATCGCAAGCCATTCGTCGTGCACCCATTCAGCCGGCAACGGCGCCGCCGCCTCCAGCAGGCTGCGCCGAAACGCCACGGTCGCACCGGTGGCAAGGTTCCGTCGCAGGTAGACCTCGAACGCCTCACCCGCGTTGATACGCTCCCGATCCTCGGGCCTCACCGACAGCGCCTCGAACAAAGTCAGATCCAGGTCGGAGCCGGCGCCGTCCACCAGGGCGGCATTCGCGTGCTGGAAGAGCAGAGTGGCATCCGCTTCAAACGCGTGTAGTGCGCTCGCCAATCGCGACGTGTGCCAGCGGTCGTCCTGATCGCAGAGCACCACTACCTCGCTGCTGCACGCCGCAATCGCGCGGGCGAAATTCGCCGTCACCCCGCCGGCGCGTCCCTCAATAATCTGGGTGCGGATGCCACGGCGCTCGGCTTCCCGCAACGCTTCGCGCACCTCGGTCAGGGTCGTATCGGTTGAGCCATCGTCGGAAACCACAATCTCGGTGGGCAGAACGGAGCCGCCCAGGATGCTGGCGAGCTGCTCCCCCACATACTGGGCGCCGTTGTAGGTGCCGAGGGCGACCGAAGAGGTGACACTCATACGGTGGGGCGCTTCAGCCCGACTTTCAGCACACCCAGGAACAGGCCGGCCATAATCGTCTGCGCGCCCAGGATCATCAACAGTGCTGCCGGAACGGCGACCCGCACAACCGCGTTGGCGTCCAGTGCACCGAAGCCGGCCGAAGCCCACATGCCCAGCTGTGCGACGGCGATTCCCACACCAATCAGAAACAGCAGCAGCCCGGCGATGGCTCCACTTTCGAGGCTGATCCGTTTTTCAAGTTTGTCGAAGCTGCGGCTGCGGGGAATCATAAATCCCTCGTGTTGCGCATACATTTTGGTGAGGATGGCGAAGATCACTGCCTGGTAGCCGACCACGGTCAGAGCGCTCAGGTAAAGCTGGCTCATCACGTCGAGGCCCACCTCGCCGATCACGACGGGGCCGAAGGCGAGGAACGCTGTTCCGATGGCGCCAATGGCAAAGGCGGTCATTCCGGGGATGAGGA
Source organism: Glaciihabitans sp. (assembly GCA_036008825.1). GTDB lineage: Bacteria > Actinomycetota > Actinomycetes > Actinomycetales > Microbacteriaceae > Glaciihabitans. The sequence continues at coordinate 10,820 of DASYMY010000122.1, read as the reverse complement.
ACAACCAGCGAGGGCTGAAGATCAGCAAAAAGCGTAGGTGTCGCCAGCCATCACGCCAGCTGCGCAGGTGCGGAGGCCGCGACCGCCCATCCTTTTTGAGAGTGGTGGGTACTTCGCTGACCCGGCGACCGCCGAGGGTGGCTTTGACCACCATTTCGCTGGCGAATTCCATACCCGTTGTCTGCAGGTGTAGTTCCTGGATGGCCGCGCGGTTGAAGCCGCGCAGTCCGCAGTGGAAGTCTTTGATCGAGGAGCGAAACAGCATCCGGCCGATGGTCGACAGCACCGGGTTGCCGAGGTATTTGTGTAGGGGCGGCATGGCGCCGGGTTCGATTCCGCCGCGGAACCGGTTACCCATCACCAGTTCGTCGCCCGCTCGAAGGCGTTCAACAAAACCGTCGAGGTTCGCGAAGTCGTAGCTGTCGTCGGCGTCACCCATGATGATGTATTCGCCACGGGCCGCCTCGATGCCACCAATCAAGGCGCTGCCGTAGCCCTTTTCGGCGATGTCAACAACGCGGGCTCCGTGGGCGAGCGCAATAGCCTGCGACCCGTCGGTGCTGCCGTTGTCGGCAATAAGTACTTCCCCAACAACCCCGGAACGCTCCAGGTAGCCAAGCGCTTTGTCGATGCACACGGCGAGCGTCTCGGCCTCGTTCAGGCAGGGCATCACAATCGTCAGTTCAATACTGTCGATGCGGGTACTGGGTGTGTCGGTCACGGTGTCCTCAAGATGGTCTGCGGCAACTGGTCATCCTAGTCGAGCGGTGCTGCGATCCCGCGGAAGGGGGCGCGCACCCACACGAGGCATCAGCGAGACCACAACGGTGATCACGAGCGACACCGCGTAGCCGACCAGCACCGCGATGGCACCAGACAGCGGTCCGGATACCCCACCCACGAACCCGCCAACCATGACAGCGAGCCCGGCAACAAGCCCAACGATGGCGGCCATCGTTGCCAGTGAGGTGCGGTTCGTTGTCAGCAGGTAGGCGTTAGCGACCAAGGTGATTGAAAACGCGAACACGGCCGCGAGCAGCAGCTGCATCACGGTCACAGCCCCCGCGTACTCAGAGCCAAACACGAGCTGGATGATGAGCCCACTGAAGAGGGCAACGACCCCAAACACCACGGCCAACATCACACTCATCCCGCCCAACACCGCAGCGTACTTTCGGTGCGCGGCCGTATCGGTGGCCGCCCAGGCCGAGAATCGGGCGAGCAAAACTTGGCTGATGGCCTGGCTGAGCATCGAAGCGGGAGTCGCCAACGACATCGCCGCCGCATACAACCCCGCCTGCACCGGCGTTGCCACCGCGAAAACAAAAAGCATCGAGAACTGGATCAGCCCGTTAGAGGCCAACAGTCCCAGCGAGTTCCACCGAATCACCGGCCACATCTGCGCGGTCGGCACCGTCCAGGCCAGCAGCTCGCCGTGCCCACCACGCGCCGTAATCAGCACCCGCAGCACAAACACGCTGTACCCAATGATCAACGGCCATAACAAGAAGGCGGATGCCCCCGCGCTCAGCACCCCCACCAGCAGGAGAGTGGTGACCAGGGCCGAGACGAAGTCCCACACTGAGGTGTCGAGGATGCGCCCCAACCCCACCTGAATGCCGCGGGTAAAGATGTAACCGGAGTAGGAGACGATAAGCAGCGCAACCGCCACCGTGTCTCCCACGGTGGAGCCCAACCAGATGAGTGCGATGGGAACCCCTAGGGCGACCATCACCACACAGGAGAGCCAAAACGATTTTTCGAGGGCGCGCAGGGCCGCGGTGGGATTCTCACCGCGAGCGATCGCTCCGCTGAGAAAGTGGGAGGCGGCGTTTCCGGCACCGGTGGGCCAGAGCAACGACAGGATGAGGGCCAGCGCGAGCCAGGCAGAGACGTGGGCGAGGTCGGTGGGTCCCATAAACCGGCCAATCAGGGCGGTGAAAGCAAACCGGGACAGTCCCTGCACCAGCACACCGGCCGTCGACAAGGCGGCGTGCGAGATAAGGGATGATTGTTTCACCCACGCATGCTATCTCCCGCGAACCGTGCGGACAGATTCGACAGCCGCAACGAAACGGACCCGCTGTGACGCTCGACATCATGATGCCCTTCTACGGTCGGGTAGATCACTTCCGTCTCGCCGTTGAGAGTGTGCGCGCCCAGACGAACCCCGACTGGCGTCTTGTTGTGCTCGACGACTGCTACCCAGACGTCACTGCCGGGCAGTGGTTGGTGTCGCTGAATGACCCGCGGATTGAGTACATCCGGCACAGCACGAATGTCGGTATCAACGCCAACTTTCAGGCCGCGATCGACCATTCGCGCAACGAGTGGCTCGTCATTTTTGGCTGCGACGACGTGATGCTACCCGGCTACGTTGACACCGTCGCCACCCTCGCAGCCACCCACCCGCGGGCGGCCATGATTCACCCGGCCACAGCCGTGATCGACGCCGATGGGGTTGAAGTACGCACCCTTGTCGACAGTGTCAAAGCTCGTTACCGGCCCAGCTTTACGGGCACCATCGAGCTTTCCGGCGAGGATCTTGCCACCAGCATCACCCGCGGCAATTGGATGAACTTTCCTGCCATTGCCTGGCGGCGTGAGACGGTGGCACCCATCGGGTTTCGGCAGGGGTTCCAGATTGTGCAGGACCTCGCGCTCGCCCTCGATGTCGCTTTCGCCGGCGGCACCCTCGTCCTCGACGACCAGGTTGTATTTCAGTACCGCAGGCACTCCGAGAGTGTGTCGTCGTTTCAGGCTGCCGAGGGAAGCCGGTTTGTGGAGGAGAAGAAGTTCTTCACCCAGATCGCCCAGGAATTTGCCGCGCGAGGGTGGCCACGCGCAACCCGGGCGGCGCGGGTGCATCTCTCGTCGCGCATTAACGCTTTGACCCGCCTGCCGGGTGCGTTCGCTGCCCGGCAGCTGGGCAGCGTGCGGGTGCTACTCGCGCACGCGTTGCGCTAAACCCGCGCTCAGCGGCATCCGCTTCGTCGTAGTGGTGGACGGTTACTGCACCTGGTAAATGGTGAGGGCTCCGGAAGCGATGTCGAAGGTTTCTACCGGCACCAGGCAGCTATCGCCTTCGATGGGGGTGTCGGAGAGGACGTAGTCGACGTTGTCTTGCGCGAATTCGTCGCAGGCGTCGAAGGTAACCCAGATTCGGTCGGCCACCGGGTTGTCCACAACCGGGTCGCCGTCGCCGGGGGTCCAGTAGATTCCGGCGAGGCGGTTCCACTGGTACTCGTATTCGCCGTCGGGGTCGATTTCGTCCCACATGGCTTCTGAGGGTGCGCCCTGGAACCCGTTGTATGCCTCAACCCCGGATTCCAGCAGCAGCGCGGTGGGTAGGCGGTCGCCGACGGCCACCCAGGTGGTGTCATCCGCTTCATCGATTTGCATGATGGCCTGCGCAACTTCCGTTTCGCGCAGGTCGTAGACACCGCGGTAGAGCGGGTTGACGGTTCCGGAACCGAGGACGGTGAGAATCAAAAATGCGGCGGCGGCGATAGACGGACGGGCGCGGGCGATGAAGTAGATGGCGATGGCACCGAGAATCGCGAAGATCCACCAGCGGGGAGCTGCGGCCAAATCGCCGGGCGAGAGGTACCGCAGCAGGGCCGCGATGCCCACCTGCGAGATCAGGAATGCGGCGGCGACGCCTCCCGCCAACGCACGGTGAGTGCGGGTGCGGGTGTCGTCGAGGTACTTGATGAGCAGAGGCACGATGGCGAGCGACGCCAGGGCGACCCCGATACGGATGCGGTTCTCGGTGGTGCGATCCAGTAGCAGCAGGTGCGCGATGGCGTCCCAGCCGGGAAGGTAGAGGAACGCAACAAACACCACGATGACGCTGGAGAGTGCGATGAGGGTCCAGGGCTGCGGCCCCCGCTTTTTGCGTTGGATCACGATGATGCCGATCACAACGGGAATCAAAAAGGCGCCCACAAAAAAGACGGTCGCGGCCTCTGAGGAGTTCTGTGCGAGTAACCCTCCGGCTTTGAGCGATTGGGTGAAGGAGGATCCAATAGCGGATACCAGATTGATCCAGTCGCTGGCCCCCGCTGGGGTGAGTCGGTTGCCGGGATAGGCGGTGTTGAAGAATGCGGTGACGGTGTCGAGTTTGGTGTACAACCACCACACGGTTACGGCGCTACCGGCAAGCCCCGCGGTAAGCACAGGAACAAACCGGCTGGCAGTGAATTTGACCCCCGCTTTGCTGGTGAGCGAGGTAATGATGAGGCCAATCGCGTAAAACGCGACCACCAGAACGACGGGCTGGATGTAGGGCACGTAGATGCCCATGGCCATCACAACCGTGAGGTAGCCGACGATGGCCGCCCACACCCACGCCCCCTTGCGGGTTGGCGATTTAAAGGACCACGTGAGTGCCGTCATCACGGCGAGCGCCCACACGGCCGGCCACAGGGTGGTGGCCAAAAACCACCACTGGAAGAGAGGGCTGAAAAAGAATCCGATGGCCAGCGCGGCGGCAGTGATAGGCCGGCGCGGCATAATCGTGACCATAAAACAGTAGGCGGCGGCGATCAGGGCGAGTCCCGGTATCCACCACTTCCAGGCAATGGCCCGGTCAATGTCGAGGAAGTTGAAGCCGAGCAGGTGGGGGCGGAAAGCCACTGACCAGTCCGCGCGCGGAAGATCCTGCGGCACCGTGGCATCCATCCCACCGGGGAATGTTTCGTTGACCACCGGCAGACCCTGCTCAACCTGGGCGATGGCCCACACGGTTTGAACGTTCCATTCATCCGCACGAATCATTTGTGGTGTTCCCACCAGCAGATCGGGGTCGGCACCACCCTCAATGAGCCCGCGGAACGCCGCCGAGGATGACCCGTTGAGGGAAAGCCCGATGAGCAGCACGCCGGCGATCACCAAAAGTGCCGGTAGCGCTAACAGAACGCGCAGGCGCGGCAGCTCGGAGGTTCGCGGGTCAACCCAACCGTCAAAACGGGTGCGCAGATTTTGTGCCCACTGCGGGAGCACGAGGGCGGATCTGCTGGCTGGGTTTCGCACGAAGACACCCTACTAGGCGTTATCTGCGCAGACCGAGGTGTGCGGGCAGGCCGTTAGCCTGAGGGGATGGTCCTCGACATCATGATGCCGTTCTACGGTCGCCCCGATCACTTCCGGCTGGCCGTTGAGAGTGTGCTGGCGCAGACGAGCGACAACTTCCGCTTAGTGATCGTGGATGACGGGTACCCCGATCCGGAACCGGAACGGTGGGTAGCTTCGCTGAACGACCCCCGCATCACCTATATCCGCAACACCACCAACTTGGGAGTGAGTGGCAACTTCGCCCGCTGCGCTGAGCTGATGACCTCGGAGTTTGGTGTCATTTTTGGCTGCGATGACGTGATGTTGCCTGGCTACGTCGAGCGCGTCACGCAGCTTCTGGAGCAGAATCCGGACGTGGCGATGGTGCAACCCGGTGTCGGAGTAATTGATTCAGACGGCAGGCGGATATCTCCGCTAGCCGACAAAGTGAAGGCGCACTATCGCGGCTCGGCTACCGGTACCCGGGTGCTCGGTGGCGAGGAGTTGGCGGCCAGTTTGTTGCGCGGCAACTGGGCGTACTTCCCGTCCGTGGTGTGGCGGGCAGAGACTATTCAATCGATTGGGTTCCGGCTGGATCTCAAGGTTGTGCAGGATGTCGCCATGATGATGGAGATCATTTTGGCGGGTGGCACCATGCTGGTGGATGACACCGAGGTGTTTTTGTACCGCCGGCACACCGACAGTGTTTCGGCGAAGGGCGGGCCGGACGGGTCCAAATTTATTGAGGAACGAGAGCTGTTCTGGGCCACAGCGGCACGGATGCGCTCTCGCGGGTGGACAACGGCGGCCAGAGCGGCCTCCAAATACGTGTCGTCGCGGTTGCATGCCATGAGCGATTTACCGTCGGCGGTGCGCTCGGGCAATCCACGCTCCAGCCGCATCATCCTCAGTCATATCCTCGGCCTGCCGTACCCAAAACCGCGCGGCGCCTCCACTCCCTAACCGCACGGGGGCACAAATCGCGTTACCTAACTGTTATGGGTTTGAAACGCGAAGGAAATGCAATTGATAGGATTCCCACATGGTCCCCCGTCTTGCAAGCACCCTTATTGTGATGCCTGCGTTTAATGAGCAGGAGTCTGTGGGTGATGTTGTGCGCGAGGTGCGCAGCAAACTTCCTGGTGTGGCCATCCTGGTGGTTGATGACGGCTCCAGCGATGCCACCACCCGGGTCGCTCGCGAGGCCGGCGCGTTGGTCGCTTCACTACCGTTCAACCTTGGTGTTGGTGGGGCAATGCGCACCGGGTACCGCTTTGCGTTGGAAAACGGCTACGACAACGTTGTTCAGATCGATTCCGACGGCCAACACGACCCCGAAAGCGTTCCGCTACTTCTCGCCGAGCTCGACACCGCCGACGTTGTTGTTGGTGCCCGCTTTGCCGGCGAAGGCGACTACTCGGTGCGGGGCCCGCGCAAGTGGGCGATGCTGTTTCTCGCATCCGTCCTCAGCCGTGCAGCACACACCCGACTGACCGACACCACCTCCGGGTACCGCGCGTGTGGGCCCAAAGCGGTTCGCCTGTTCGCAGACAACTACCCGGCCGAATATTTGGGTGACACCATCGAGGCTCTTGTTATTGCCACCCGATCGCAGTGTGTTGTGCGGCAGGTTCCGGTATCGATGCGTCCCCGCGCGGGCGGAACCCCCTCGCACAACCCGGTGAAAGCCGCCGCCTACTTGGGCCGTGCCGTGCTGGCACTCATTTTTGCGTTTATGCGTCCGTCTTCTAGCTTGAGCGCACAGGCCGGGTGGTGAGCGTGACTTTAGCCAGCTACCTATTAGGCATCGTGGCATCCGTCCTCGCTCTGATTGTGGTGATCGAATTGTTGCGTCGCCGACGACTGCGCGAACGTCACGCCATCTGGTGGCTGGTTGCCGGAGTACTCGCCCTCATTGTGAGCGTTTTTCCGGGCACCCTTATTTGGGCCGCCGAACTGGTGGGTGTGCAGGTGCCCACGAACCTGGTCTTTTTTGTCTCCATCGGGATTCTCTTTTTTGTCTGCCTTCAGCACAGCGCTGAGTTGACCGATCTGGAAAGCAAAATGCGCACCCTCGCGGAGCGCAGTGCTTTACTGGAGCTACGCATCACCCAGTTGGAGAAGCCAGCGCAAGCTCGCGACAACTCCGATGCTTCCTCGCACGATACGAGCGACCAGTAATTTCTACTGTTTCTGCCTCACGAGGTAGATCAGGTGGGTGACAAACCCTGCTGCGGGGCCAACAAGCAACGCCAGGCTAGTGCGGGCCAAAAGATCCATCGGTAACGCGAGGGCAACCACCGTCACAACCGTGGCGATTAGCCAACCCAGCGAGTAGATGGTGTGGGCGCCGTTCGCTAACACGGCAGGCGCGGTGACACAGAGCGCGCCGAGCAAAGCGGAGGATGCCACCAGCACGGCAAAGAACCAGCCGTCGAGCACAGGCTCTCCAGGGAAGAGCCACTCGAAGATCGGCGGTCCCAGCCACCAGCCCGCTGCGGCCAGCACAATGGCCGCGCCACCGATGAGCAGCAGATACTTGCGGAGGTCCGCGAGCATGTGTGGCAGGTTGTCGCGGAAGTGCACAATCAGGTACCCCTGGAGGGACATCAGCGAGACCACCAGCGGTGCCCTGGTCAGGGTGATGGTGAGAAACAGACTGGACAGCAGCGCCGGGGACTCCGCAGCGGCGCTCACGCTGATCAGCAGGGGCAGCCCACTGACCAGGGCACCGGTAGAACCGGAGGCGACGAGGGTGCGCGATACGTTCCAGCTGAGGTCGCGGTAGCCCACATCGAGTTGGGTTCGCCCCGCGACGGATCCACGGATGAACGGCCACAGAATCAGCAGGGTTGCGCCAAACGGAATCGCGGCCGCCCAGGCGAGCGCAACGAGGTCTCCGCCGAGCAGCGCAACGGTTCCCACAACAACAAGCCGCAGCACCGGGTCAAGCACAATGAGCAGGGCAAGGGAACGAAACTCAGAGAGGCCATAGAGCGAGCCGCAGAGGGTTGCCACAAACACGTAGGAGGCAAGCCCCACCGCGAGTGGGAACACCAACGCCCAGCCCAGTTCGGGGAAGACGGTGTTCACCCACAGCGGTGCGGAGGCGATGGTCACCACAAAAACCCCGGCGGCGACGACAATTCCGAAGGTGCGCGCTCGGCTGCTGTGTTCGGCCCCGGGCGTGCCGATGGGCCGGGTGGCTCGGGTCACTTCCTGCTGGATTCCGGACAGCGCCGTCACAACGAGGTACAGCGCGGCCCAGAAGACGGCAAAAACCTTGTAATCAACCCCACCGATCAGGCGCGGCACCACCCAGGTGACAACGTACGCAGCGATCCCAGCGATACCGGTCGCAATGGCGATGAGGGCGAACCCCGACAGGCCGCGGCGGTCAGAGTCAGACATTGTTAGAAGTGTACGCGGAGGCCGGAGCGATAAATCCTCAGCTCTAGCTACTCGTGGCCCAGCTAGAATTGGCGCATGTCTGACAACGCCGAGCAGAGTGGCCGGCGTCGCCGATTCCAGTCTTTTATTCTCGTCCCCGTGCTCGCCGTGATTGCCTTGACGGCATGGGGGTTCGCCTCCCCGGTTGGCGCCTCCCCCGACGATGACTTCCACTTGGCGAGCATCTGGTGCGCCGTTGGGGAAAAAGTAGACGCCTGCGAAGAAGTGGACGATCCGGCCTCCCGCATCGTGCCTCGCGATCTACTAGTGGACTCAGTCTGTTACGCCATGAAGTCAACCGAAAGCGCGGTCTGCCAGGGCTCAGATTACGGCGGGAACCCCGACGATGTTGTTGGCACCCAGCGCGGCAACTTCGAGGGCCTCTACCCGCCGGTTTTCTATACCGTGACCAGCGTTTTTGTGGGCAGCAACGTGGAGATCAGCGTGCTCGCCATTCGGATTCTCAACGCGCTCATCTTTGTCGGAATGATGACCGCCCTCTGGTTCCTCCTGCCCTCACGCCTCAAACCCACCCTGGTATGGGCAACCGTCATCACTGCCGTACCGTTTGGCATGTTCCTTATCCCCTCGGTGAACCCCAGCAGCTGGGCAATTTTGTCGGCAGGAACCCTCTGGATCTCCCTCCTCGGGTTCTTCGAAAGCAGCGGCAAACGCAAAATCGCATTGGGCGCGATGGCAGTTCTTGCCACCGTTATCGGAGCAGGAGCGAGAGCGGATGCCGCCGTCTACTCGGTCATCGCGGTAGGCGTTGTTGTAATTCTTGCGGCCGAGGCCACCAAACGGTTCTTCCTCTCCCTCATCCTGCCGGTCGTTCTGGGACTCATCGCGGTCGGGTTCTATCTCTCGGCTGGCCAGTCTCAGGCCACCTCCACCGGACTCGGCGCCTACGGACAAGGTCCCATGGACCTGACCCAACTGTTCATCGACAACATCCTGAACGTGCCAAGCCTGTGGGTAGGTGCATTCGGTGGATGGTCTCTCGGCTGGATGGATACCGGAATGCCCGACGTTGTCTGGGTGAGCGGTTTCGCCATTTTCTGCGGCCTCCTCTTTGCCGGCCTCGGTGTGCGCTACCGCCGCAAAGGCTTGATGGCTGCAGCGCTGGTCGCCGCCATGTTTGTCATTCCAACGGTTCTGCTTGTGCAGTCCAAGGCCATCGTCGGTGAGGCGGTGCAGCCGCGCTACATCCTGCCGCTGCTGATCATCCTCGCCGGTGTGTGCTTGCTGCAGGGCCCCACTTCCCGCCTGACGCTCACGCGCACCCAGCTCATCGCGATCGTTGGCGCCCTCTCGTTCGCGCAGTCCCTCGCACTGCACGTCAACCTGCGCCGCTACATCACCGGGGTTGACGTCAACGGCTGGAACCTCGACGCCGGCATCGAGTGGTGGTGGAACGTACCCTTCTCCCCCATGACCGTCTGGATCGTCGGTACCCTCACCTTCACGGCCATGCTGATCCTCATAGCGATGAAGACCTACAGCTCGACTTCACCGGCGCTCACAGCCTCCAGCGAGCCCGCACCCACCCCAGAACCCGCACGCACCGACGTATAAGTCTCAGATCGCCTCTCACCACCTCAGGGTGAGGCTCAACGGGACCTATCGACACCATCCACTAGCAACCCCGGCCTCAACGGCAGCTCACTACTCCAATAGCGGATGCCGCAGCGCCCGGCATCCGCCCCTCCTCTGTAGTTTCCTTCTCAGCCCTGCGCTACGGTCCACGGCGAGCACGAGAATTGCGGAGAAAAACACAAAGGGCCCGATTCCAGCGACGCTTAGCGTTGCCGGAAACGGGCCCTTCAGAGGTTTGCCTGTATGGCGGGGGTTAGTTGACCGTCACTGTCTTGCAGCCCAGCAGCGGGTTACCGCCTGACCCGGCCTTGTTAATGGCATACACACAAACATCGTGCTTGCCTGCGGTAGCTGAGAGGATTTCTTGGAATCCGTGCCTATCACCGAACCCGCTGTTCGCCTTGGCGATGTCGGGTCGCGACTTGTTGGCCGTGAATGCCGTGCCAGCCTTGTCAATATAGATGTGGACGGAGACGGAGTCCTTGGTGTCCCGGTCCAACGCCCAGCCGGAGACGGTAATGCTTCCCGTTCCAGACCTGACGGTATCTACATGTCCGGTTGGGGTGCCGCTTGTCACCGTCACCGTTTTACAACCGATGAGCTTGTTGCTTCCGTTGCCAACGTTGATGGCATAGGCGCACACGTTCTGCTGACCGGCCGGCGCATTGACCTTGGCGGTAAAGCCGTGGTTGTCTCCACGACCAAATGCCTGTCCGATG